>CANQZU010000006.1 GCA_947628415.1 uncultured Clostridia bacterium
AAATATTACAAAATAAAATTCAAATAAATCAAGATAAAGAAAAAACTAATCAAGTCATTGAAGAATTTTTAAAATTTAAAAATCCAAGTAAAAAAGTATTATTTGAATTAATAGATAAAATAGAATTAGATGAGTTTAAAAACATATACATATACTTTAATTTTTCAGAATTAAACATTGTAAAAGAAGGGTTAAGTAATATGAATTTAACCCAAAGTGCATAGTTAAAATTATATTGGTAACATTAGTAACGCTTCACATTTAGCATGGGTATATGACATTTATTGTAAAACTGGAATTAAAGTTTCGTTTCCAATTATTGCGGACAGAAATGGAGAAATTGCTAGAAAATATGGAATGATTTCAAGTGATATTAGCAATACCGAAACGGTTAGAAATGTATTTATTATTGATGACAAAGAAATTATTAGAACGATTCTAATTTATCCTTTAAATATCGGAAGATTTATTCCAGAAATTATTAGAATTGTTCAAGCATTGCAAATGGCAGAATGTAGCAACCGGTTCAACTGCAGCTAATTGGATGCCAAATCAACCAGTTATTATACCACCGCCACAAACTTTTGAGGCTTTACAAGCTAGAAATGAAGAAATCAAAAAAAATCAAAATGGAATTACTTGGTATTTAAGCTTTAAAGAGCCACCAGAAAAATGCATAGAAGCACAAGAAAATTTTAATAAATTAGAAAATAAAAATAAATAATTTTTGAAAAATTGTCAATACTAAATCTAGAAAGATTTTAGGAGGTACAATCATGGAACCAAATCAAAAAATTAATTGTACAGTTTCAAGCTGTAAATACAACAATCAACAAAAAGAAAAGTGTATGTTAGAAGCTATTCATGTAGCACCTATGCAGAATGTTGACACAGAGACAGCAGATGAATCTATGTGTGCAAGTTATAAATTTGAAGAAGAATAAAAATAATAAAAAACTCTAATTATTAATTTAAACTTAATGGTTAGAGCTTTTTTCATTGTTATTAATACTTGACATATATAAAAAATAGAAATACAATAACAATGAAAAGATAAGTTAAGGAGGAATAATATGTTAGTAACAACAAAGGAAATGTTTAAAAAATCAATGATAGGTCACTATGCTATTGGAGCTTTTAATGTAAATAATATGGAAATCATCCAAGCAATTGTTGATGCTGCAGCAGAAGCAAAATCTCCGGTTATTTTACAAGCATCTTCTAGTGCAATTAAATATGCAAGAATAGGATATTTAATGAAAATGGTGCAAGCATCTGTGGAAGAACACCCAGAAGTTCCAATTGCAATTCATTTAGATCATGGACCAGATTTTGAAACAGCAAAAATGTGTATTGATAATGGATTTACTTCTGTAATGATTGATGGCTCAAAGTACAATTTTGAAGAAAATGTTGCATTAACTAAAAAAGTAGTAGAATATGCTCATAGCAAAGGAATCGTAGTAGAAGCTGAACTTGGAAAATTAGCAGGGATTGAAGATGAAGTAAACGTAGAAGCATCGGATGCAATGTATACAGATCCTGTACAAGCGCAAGAATTCGTAGAAAGAACTGGATGTGATTCTTTAGCAATTGCTATTGGAACTAGCCATGGAGCTTATAAATTTAAAGGAGAGGCAAAGTTAAGGTTTGACATTTTAAAGGAAATTAAAGAAAAAATACCAAATACACCAATCGTATTACATGGTGCTTCTACAGTAATTCCAGAATTGGTAGAAATGTGTAATCAGTACGGTGGAAACATACCAGGAGCAAAAGGTGTGCCAGATGAAATATTACATGAGGCAAGTATTTCAGGAGTTTCAAAAATAAATGTAGACACAGATTTAAGATTGGCAATGACAGCAGCTATTAGAAAAGTATTAAGCGAAGAGCCAAATGTATTTGATCCAAGAAAATATTTAACTCCTGCAAGAGACCTAATTAAAGAAACGGTAAAGCATAAAATAACAGAAGTTTTTGGATCAAGTAATAAAATTTGAATTAAAAAAAGATATCAATTTTAGGTAACTAAATATTGATATCTTTTTAATATTGCTTATTTTTTAATTGAATTGCAATTTGCATTTGTGCATCTTTTTTAGCTATATCTTGACGTTTATCATATAATTTTTTACCTTTTCCAATTCCTAATTCTACTTTTACAAAACTATCTTTAAAATAAATATTAATAGGTACAAGACTATATCCCTTTTGTTTTGTTAAACTAATTAATTTTTGAATTTCATTTTTATGGATTAATAATTTTCGATCTCGTAAAGGATTTTTGTTAAAGATGTTACCATGTTCATAAGGACTAATATGCATACCGCAAAGAAAAAGTTCACCATTTTTTATATAAGCATATGAATCTTTCATATTGACTTTTCCTTGTCGAATAGATTTAATTTCTGTACCAGCTAAAACAATTCCTGTTTCAATTTTATCTTCTATTGTGTAATTATGATAGGCAGTAGGGTTTTTAGCAATTAATTTTATACTCATAACATCCTCACTTTAATTATTAATTTTTTACTATTATAACATACACAATTCTTTTTAGCAATAAAAAAGAAGAAGGATTTATAAGCCTAAAAATCCTTCTTCTTTGAAAAAATTTTAATCTTTATTGTCATAATTTGAAGAACGAATTTGCATTGAATAATACCAAACTAAAGCAATAATGGCAATAGCAGCAATACCAAGAATAAGCCAAGTCCAAGCAGTAGAATTCATACCCATAAATGTATTATCAGTTGTGGCAGTTCTTGTTGCTGTATAATCATTATTCATTGTATTACCTCTATTATCATTATTTGTGTCTTTTTGAGTATTGTTATTATTACCATTATTCATAATAGTGTTTCCTATATTATTAGCATCATCTTCCATATTACCAGTTACATCTTTTGATGTATTAGAAAAATCTTTAGCAGCATTTTCAATGGCATTTTCTGCATTACCAACTACGTTTCTTACACCGTCTGCAGCATTTTGTAAATCATCATTTGCAAAACAGTTAGAAAGTGAAAAGATACAAGCTATTAAGATAGCACTACAAATTAATAATTTCTTACACATAAAAGTATCCTCCTATTAAAAATTCGATAAACTAATTTGTTTTCATATTTTAGTATTCAAAAATTTAGATAAAATTATACAACAAAAAAATTAAAAAATCTCACAAAAGTGAGATTTTTTGGTAATTTATTTTTTTAATCGTATTAAAATCGCTATTGCTAATAAAATTAATAATATTCCAATTACAATTAATAATATATTCAAAATACTTGATAGACTTAAACCTGTATCAGAAGATGAATTTACATTGCTTACAGTAGTTGCTAGATTAGAAGAGTCATTAGCATATGTATTGGTTGAATTCGAATTATCAGTTGCGTTGGTAGAGTTAGAAATATTAGAAGTATCAGAATTAGTAGTATTATTTGTACTATTATTAGCAGTATTATTATTTTCTTGTGAAGAGTTGTTAGATAAATCAATATCCTCAAGAGAATTATCTGTCATATTTAAATCAATAGCATAAGAAAGATTAAATCCTAACATAAGAACCATTATAACTAAAATAAAAAGAATTTTTTTACATTTCATCATTTTTTAATCCCTCCAAAGAATGTATTTATTAATTTCTTTTATCATATCATAACATATATTATTAAAAAAAGTCCAGTAAATTTATAAATTTTATCAATTAAAATTTATTTTCTTAAAAAGATTTTTTGAACATATAATTTATTAGCAAAAGATTGTACAACATTTCTTAAAATATATTGCTCTTGGGAAAGTCTGCTACTTTTAATATAGTGTTTTTCTGCAAAGACAATACGAATGGCTTTTTCTAGTTCAGAACAAAAGCGATCGTAAGCTAAGTCAATTGATGAAGTTTGAATAGCTAGTTGAATCAGTTTTTTGATATCATTAATACTATACACTTGTTTTAATATAAAAATAACAAATAGAGTTGCCATATGTTGACGAGTATATTTCTTATTAATTGGTGCTTTCAAAACACCATGTTTTACATAGTTATTAATCATGGTTTTTGTAATAATTTTATCTTCTTTTTCATTATCATTTTTTATATAACCAGATAAATATTGCTCTAGTAAAGAAACTAATTGATCAATATATAAATCAATAGATGGAAGCTCTTTCCATCTAGGAAGATGAAATTGATTAATTTCTTCGTTCATTTAATCACCTCGCATGTATTATAATATCACTTTTAGAATGACAAGTCAACTACTTGACAAGATATAACGTATGTGATAATCTAGTAACGAATACTAGATAAAGGAGAAAAAAATGAAAAGAGAAAAATATTTAGAAGCTATTGAATATGAAAATATTAAAGAACTTATGTATGGTTGTGCTGAAAAATATAAAGATAAAACGGCATTTATTATAAAACACAAACAAAATGAAAATATTTCTTATGAAGAAATTAGTTATCAAAAGTTATTAGAAGAAGTTAATTGTCTTGGAAGTAAGTTTTATGATTTGGGCTATCAAGGAAAAAGAGTAGCTATTTTAGGTAGAAATTGTTACGAATGGGTTCTCACACATATAACAAATTTGTTAGGTGGAATGGTTAGTATTCCACTAGATAAAGAATTACAAATTGATGAGTTAGAAAGTTGTATAATAAGAAGTAAAGCAAATGTAGTAGTATTTGATGAAAAATATATTGAAAATATCGAAGAATTGAAAAGAAGAGAAAATACCCAAGTAGAAAACTATATTTGCATGACTAGAAAAGATGGATTTTTATCTATTCCAGAATTAAAAGAAAAAGGAAAACAACTTTTAGAACAAGGAAAAAAAGAATATTTAGAAACAAAAATTGATAAAAATAAAATGAATATCTTATTATTTACTTCTGGAACTACTTCGAAATCTAAAGCAGTTATGCTTTCTCAAAAAAATATTGCTTCTAATATATATAGTATGCAATTAGTAGAAGATATTCGACAAGAAGATGTTAACATAGCATTTTTACCGTTTCATCATGTATTTGGTTCTACATGTATGCTTGTTATGCTTGCATATGGTGTAACAACAGTATTTCCAGATGGACTACGTTATATTGCACAAAACTTAAAAGAATATAAAGTATCTGTATTTGTAGGAGTTCCTTTATTGGTGGAAACTATTTATAAAAGAATTGAGCAAGGAGTTGCCAAACAAGGAAAAACAAAGATTGTAGGGATAGCTAAAAAAATTAGCAACTTCTTACTAAAATTTCATATAGATATTAGAAAAAAACTATTTAAGGAGATATTGAATCAATTAGGTGGAAATTTAAGATTTGTTATTTCTGGGGGAGCACCATTAGATAAAAAAGTAGCCAAAGGATTTCATGAATTAGGAATTAAGGTCGTACAAGGGTACGGATTGACAGAAACAGCTCCTGTTATTGCAGCAGAAAACTGTAGAAAAGTAAAATTTGGTTCTATTGGATTTCCTATGGAAAATGTAGAAATAAAATTAGACAATCAAGATGAACAAGGAATAGGAGAGATTATAGTAAAAGGACCAAATGTAATGCTTCGGTTACTATGAAAACGAAGAAGCAACCAATCAGGTGTTAATAGATGGATGGTTTCATACAGGAGATTTAGGATATTTTGATAAAGATGGATATTTGTTTTTAACTGGTAGAAAGAAAGATATGATTGTTCTAAAAAATGGTAAGAAAGTATTTCCTGATGAAATAGAAATGATAATAAATCGATTAGAAGAAGTCAAAGAATGTATCGTTTATGGAATACCAGATACAAAAGATGAAAATGATGTTAAACTTTCTGTTAAAATAGTTTATGATAAAGATGTAATAGATGAAAAATATCCAAATGTAAGTAAAGAAGGACTAGAGGATATTATTTGGCAAAAAATCAAGGAGATAAACAAAACCTTTCCTCCTTATAAATATATTAAGAATATGATATTAACTGATCAAGAATTAATTAAAACAACAACACAAAAAGTAAAAAGGAATGAAGAAATAAAAATATTACTAGAAGAATAAACAGAAATCGAGTAAAAGATCATTTTTACTCGATTTCTGTTATTTTTAGATTAAACTTATCTTCAAATACTTTCTTTTTAGCAATATATTCTTTGGTTTTAAATCCTTTTACATCAACAACTTCTGTTGAATGATCTTTGTGAAAAATAATAAAATCAGCTTTGTATTTTAAACCAGGTGCTAAAATGAAAATAGGTTGCAAACAAAAACCATCAATTTCCTTACTTTGCAATCGTAATTTTAATTCGCAATAATAATCAGCTTCTTTTTGACTATCAAAAGTATGACCATCAATTGAAACTTTATTAGCTTTATATTTACTTTTTTTATTATTACCATTGGTAAAATTCTTGTAATCATCAACAGTCCAACGTTCCATTAAATAACACTCCTTGTGTTTATATTTGACATGCATATTATATCGAAAAAAAAAGAAAAGTGCAACTTTTCAAATACAAAAGCTGTTCTTTTTTAAAAAAATGTGATAATATAAATACATATTATTGGTTTATCGGATGACTTGATACTTTTTATTGTAATTAATTCTTTATAGAAGGAGAAAACATGCCAGATTTTTTAAAAGAACTATTAGAAAAACAATATGGAAATGAGATTACACAAAAAATAGAAAAAGGTTATCGGAGCAAGAAGAAAGGTAACTTTTCGTGTTAATAACTTAAGAAGTAGTGTAGAAGAAGTAGAATTATTTTTAAATGAAAAACAAATTGAATATGAAAAATTAGATTGGTATCCAGAGGCTTTTATCATCAAAAATAAAGATGAAAAAGAAATCGAGAAGTTATCAATTTATGAAGAGGGAAAAATTTATTTACAAAGCTTATCTTCTATGTTACCACCTATTATTTTAGAACCAAAATTAGGAGCAGATATTTTAGATATGACAGCAGCACCAGGAGGAAAAACGACACAAATAGCAGCAATGACACATAATCAAGCAAATATCACAGCTTGTGAAAGAAACCCAATTCGAGCAGAACGACTAAAATACAACCTTCAAAAACAAGGAGCAAAATCATATGTTATGGTACAAGATGCAAGAACAATTGATAATTTTTTTTCTTTTGACCAAATTTTATTAGATGCACCTTGTAGTGGAAGTGGAACACTTTTTATAGAAGATAAAAAAATAAACGAAAATTTTACAATGAATTTAATTCAAAAATCAATAAAAAGTCAAGAAATCTTATTAAAAAAGGCAATTAGGTTGTTAAAGCGAGGAAAAGAAATGGTTTACTCAACTTGTTCTATTTTATCTTATGAAAATGAAGATATAATTTATAAAATCTTAAAACAAAACAAAGTTGAAATTGTTCCAATTACATATAAATGGATTGATCAATTGCCACTTCTTCCGACAAAAATAAAAGGAACGATATGTGTTTATCCAAATGAACTATACGAGGGATTTTTTATTGCTAAAATTAGAAAAATATTATGATTAACACCAAGAACTGCATTATTTAGCCACTTTCATCCCTTTTTAGTCTTATTTAGTTTAGCAAAAAATGACTAAAAAAGCCTAAAAAAACCATATAAAACTAAACGAACAAAAAAAGTTTGTGACCGAATTCGTGTAAAATTCGTGTAATGAAAAAATGACTAATTTATGCAAGAAAAAGATAAATATTTATCGCTGAAGTTAAAAGTAAAATATGGAGAAAAGTAAAAATATTTTTAAATGGAGTACATATATGGAGAATTTTTTAGATGAAATAATAGCAGAAAATGATAATTTATATGTTGAACAAGTAAAGAAAATGTATAATAAAACTAATGCAAATCAATATTATCAACTTCTTAGAGAAGCTTTGAGAGAATGTTGGGATAGAAAAAAAATTTTAAATTTAATTCCAGATGAATTTATTAATGAATACTCGGATTTATATTACAAACTGTTTGAAGAAAATCTGCAAATGGAAATACCTGAAAAGCTCTATATAGATAACCCAGAGCAAGTTTCCAAAATATGGTTTAATGCTTTAAATAGTGACAATAATCTTATATTAGCTAAATATTTAAAGCAAAAAATAGATGAATTAAATTTAGATAACACCTTTAAAACAATGTTGAAAATTTATAATTATAAAAATGCTCATTTTATAAAACAAAAATACCATTTAGAAGTAAATGAAATAGATAAGTTTGAATTATATAAAGAAAAATATTATGATGAAATAATTTATAAATCCAACGATATAGATGAAATAAAAGAAGCTATCGCAAATTTACTTGTAAATTCTAACGAAAAAGATTTACAAAATTTTATAAATAAAATTCAAGATGTATTTCTAAAAAGAAAACAAAATATAAATAATAAAGAAAAATTCATGAGACTTCAAGAATTTAAAAATTTAATTCTTCCTTTATTTTCTACAAGAGATATCTACAAAGCAAAAGAAATTTATAAAGCAATTAAGAAAAGAGGATTTTCATACGATGATGTATTAATTATAAAAGAAAATATAAAACAAACTTGTTCGCAAGATTTAATAAAAAATTTAAGTTGTTTTGATGGCATACCAGACTTAATTAAAGATAATGTTCCAATTTTTGATATTTCTGAAAAAGATTTTAAATTATTAATACATAATACAGGGTGGGGACATCATGAAAGCGAAGAAACAATAAATGAAAGGTTAAGTGATTTAAATAATTGGAATAATAGAGAAGGAGATTCTTTTATATCAACAAGTTATATTTCAAATGAAATGTTAGGACATGTAAAGTCTAGAGAAAATACAGATATTATTTACGGATTTAATAAGTCAGTAGATCCATCGTTAGTTATTAATATGGGTAATAGTGATATTGAAACACTAGGAAAAGATATCAATAATTTGTCCTATGAAATAACAGCCGAATGGTTTATGGCAGATGATCTGCTAGAAAATATGATTCATAGATATAACGAAGTTGCAATAAAACGCGTATATGACAAAAATGGAGAAAGAATTCAACCTAATTATATTGTGTCTTTCGATACAATCAAAGAAAGTGATTTACAATATGCAAAGCACTTTAATATTCCTATTTATTTTATAGATTCTACTAAATGTATGGAAAGAACATTAAAAAAATATAATGAAATAGTTGGAGATAAAAAATTCTATGAAAATAGTGATAATATATTAAGAATGTGTGGAAAAATAATTTCATTTGGATTTGGATTAGAATACAATAAACAGTTACAGGAAAAATATGCTGAAAGAGATATTTTAAAAGAATATATTATTAATTGCAGAAATTATTGTGATAATAAGATATTTATAAAACTTTTAGAAAAGATAGAGAATCTTTCAAAAGAAGAAAAAACATTAAAAAACATATCAAAAGTAGATAGAGAAAAAGTTATAGAATTAAAAGAAAGATTATTATTAAACGAAAGCAAACAAAATGATACAATAGAAAGATATTGATAAAACCTTAATTAGTTTAAAAATATAAAGTTTGTGACCGAATTCGTGTAATTGCTATTTATGTTTACTAAAAAAAGAAAAAAAGCGAACAAATTACACGAATTTGTTCGGTTAATTACACGAATTTTTGGTTAATAGTTGTCATTTTTATCGGTCACAAAGGGAGGAAAAATGTTCAAATTAGTATCAAATTATAAGCCAACTGGAGACCAACCACAAGCCATAGAATACTTATCAAATGGAATTAAAGAAGGCAAGAAATTCCAGACACTTCTAGGGGTTACGGGTTCTCGGAAAAACTTTCACAATGGCAAATATAATTGAAAAAGTACAAAAACCAACACTCGTTTTAGCACACAATAAAACACTAGCTGGACAACTTTATAGTGAATTCAAAGAGTTTTTCCCTCGGCAATGCTGTGGAATACTTTGTGTCATATTATGATTATTATCAACCAGAAAGCTATATACCATCTTCTGATACATATATTGAGAAAGATTCTTCTGTAAATGATGAAATTGACAAATTACGCCATTCAGCTACTTTATCTTTATTTGAAACAAGAGATGTTATTATTGTAGCTTCTGTTTCTTGTATTTATGGGTTAGGAGACCCTATTGATTATCAAGAAATGATGTTATCATTAAGACCAGGTATGGCAAAGAATAGAGATCAAGTTTTGAAGAAATTAATTACGATGCAGTACACTAGAAATGAAATTGATTTTAAAAGAGGAACTTTTAGAGCTAAAGGGGATACTTTAGAAATCTATCCTTCTGATCAGTCTGAATCTGCTGTTAGAGTGGAATTTTGGGGAGATGAAATTGAAAAAATTACCGAAATCAACCCATTAACTGGTAAACCAGTAGGAGCAAGAAGACATATTCTTATTTCTCCTGCCTCTCACTACGTTACAACGAAAGAAAAAATGGATAGAGCATTAATAACAATTGAAGAGGAAATGGAGGAAAGAGTAAAGTATTTTAAATCACAAAATAAATTAATTGAAGCCCAGAGAATTGAAGAACGAACAAATTTTGATTTAGAAATGATGAAAGAAACAGGCTTTTGTTCTGGCATTGAGAATTATTCTAGGCATATTAGCGGAAGAAAACCAGGAACACCTCCATATACTTTATTTGACTATTTCCCAGATGATTTTTTGCTATTAATTGATGAATCTCATGCTACAATTCCACAAGTTAGAGCTATGTACAATGGAGATAGAGCAAGAAAAGAGTCTTTGGTGAATTATGGATTCCGTTTGCCATCTGCTTTTGATAACCGACCTTTAAAATTTGATGAATTTGAAAAGAGATTAAATCAAGTTATTTTTGTAAGTGCTACTCCGGCGGACTACGAAAAAGAACATAGTAAAGATAATGTAGTAGAACAAATTATTCGACCAACTGGATTATTAGATCCTAAAGTAGAAGTTAGACCAGTAACCAATCAAATTGATGATTTACTAGAACAAATTCAAATACGAGTAGAAAGAAAAGAAAGAGTTTTAGTGACTACTTTAACAAAAAAAATGGCAGAGGATTTAACAGAATATTTAAAGAGTTTAAACGTAAAAGTAACCTACATGCATTCAGAAACAAAAGCTTTAGAAAGGATGGAAATTATTCGTAATTTACGATTAGGAGAATTTGATGTTTTAGTTGGCATTAACCTTTTAAGAGAAGGACTAGATATACCAGAGGTTTCTTTAGTTGCTATATTAGATGCCGATAAAGAAGGATTTTTGCGATCAGAAAGATCTTTGATTCAAACTATTGGACGAGCAGCAAGAAATACAGATGGAACGGTTATTATGTATGCAGATGAGTTAACAGAAAGCATGGAAAAAGCAATTTCTGAAACAAATCGAAGAAGAAAAATTCAAAAAGAATATAATAAAAAACATAATATTACACCAAAAACAATTCAAAAATCAGTGCGTGATAATATAGCTGTAACAATGGTAGAAGATGTCAGAGTAGAATATAAGCTCGAAAAAGACGATAATATTAAAGACGTAATAGCAAAATTAACAGATGAAATGTTAAAATATGCTGCTAAAATGGAATTTGAAAAAGCAGCAGAATTACGAGATAAAATAAAAGAATTAGAAAAATTAATTTAAGGCGCTACTTATTATAAGGTGCCTTTTTTATTTTTTTGCATATGATATGGTAGGTGAAAAAAATGAAAGTTTTAAAAGAATTATATGAAGATGCTAAAAATATTAAAAATAAAGACCCTGCTTGTAGAAATATTTTAGAAGCGATTTTATTATATCCTGGTTTTCATATTCTTATTTTTCATAGATTAGCTCATTTTTTATATTGCCATAAATTATTGTTCCTTGCAAGGTTGATTTCGCAAATTGGAAGGTTTTTAACAGGAATTGAAATACATCCAGGTGCAGAAATTGGAAGAAGATTGTTTATTGATCATGGAATGGGAATTGTAATTGGAGAAACAACAACAATCGGAAATGATTGTGTTATTTATCATAATAGCACTCTAGGTGGAACAGGTAAAGATAAATATAAAAGACATCCTGATATAGGAAATTTCGTTATGATAGGAGCGGGAGCAAAAATATTAGGACCAATTAAAATTGGAAATCATGTAAAAATTGGTGCTAATAGTACTGTTTTTAAAAATATACCTGACAACGTGACTGTCGTAAAATATAACGAAATTATTAATAGAAAAGAAGCTAAATTAAATTAAAAAATCTAATTTAGCTTCTTTATTTTATTATGATAAATTATATAAATTACTACTTACTAATAATTCTGCTCTTTTTCTTGTTTTTTCATTAGTAGAATTTAAAGAATCTTTCAAAAAGTTTGGATTTTCCACTAAAAAGTTTCTCATTGTAGTATAAGGATCTTCATAAAACCCTTTTAACATGTTTAATTGTACTTCATTAATAATTCCTAGTTCAAAAGCCTTTTCAAAAAGCGAATTATCGACATTAGCTAATGCAATTGGTTGTATTTTTTCTTTTTTAAGAATTTCAGTTCCACCTTGTTTTCTATCAACAACATAACAAGTCCAAGCTAAATTACCATTTAAATTTCTAATAGCTGGAATCCATGAGCGAACATAGTTTGAAGCAGCTGTTACTAAATCAGAAGCATTTAATACTTTTTTACCTGTTAAATCAGTTATTTTTTCAGTAGAAGAAAAATCATAAGGGCTAACAAATGCTTCCATATCTTTAAAAAGTGTAAGATGAGGTTTTTTTAGTAGATAAGCTATCATATTAGAAAAATACCAATCCCTTCTTTCACCACCAGAAATATAATCAATTTCATTAACATCAATGTTATCTTTTATTGATTGAACCATTGTATCAATTGTATATTTAAAGATTTCATTATTTTCATATTGAACACGTACTTTATCAAAAACTTTTTTAGGTAAATTAATTCTATCTACTAGCAAAGTATCAATATAAGCTAGAAATTCAGTTGCACTTTTTTCATCTCCATAAAGAAAATGGGTATTTACAAAATAAGGTGAAATCATTCCAGATGTTAAGAAAAATGGCTTGTTTTCTTCACAAAATTTAATTGCTTTTGTTTCAAATAAGTAAGATTTAATATCAGACATAAAAAGTCCCTCCTTAATTTTTTTCTAAAAACATTGTAAAGAAAAAAAATAAATTTGTCAATGAAAATTTTTATTTCAATTATTCTTTATAAAAATGTTGAAAAAAAAAGAATAAAATGATAAGATAAAAAAAATAAAATTTGGGAGGTAAAAATGAAAACATTATTAAAAAATGGAACTTTAATTGACTATAAAACAAACATATTTGCAAAAAAAGACATTTTAATTGAAGAGGATAAAATTAAAAAAATTGCTAATGAAATAACTGAAGAAACAGACAAAATAATAGACTGTACAAATTTTTATATAATACCTGGAATGATTGATATGCACTGCCATTTAAGAGAACCTGGATTTGAACATAAAGAAACAATTGAAACAGGTAGCAAAAGCGCCGTTGCAGGTGGTTTTACTACAATTTGTCCTATGCCAAATACAAAACCAACACCAGACAGCGCTATTGTTTTGCAAAAAATCATTGGTGAGGCTAAAAGAGTAAATTTGTGTAATGTACTACCTTATGCTTCAGTATCAAAGGAAGAAAAAGGAGAAGAATTAGTCGATTTTGAAGAACTTAAAAAAGCAGGAGCAATTGCTTTTTCTGATGATGGTATGCCAGTTGTAAATAGCAAAATGATGAGGGAAGCGATTATAAAAGCAGATAAATTAGGAACTTTTGTTGCTTCTCATTGTGAAGAAAAATCTGTAGCAGCAGGAGCTATACAAGCTGGAAAAATAGCTGATGAACTAGGAGTTAATGGGGTTTTACCAGAAGCAGAAGAAATTATGGCAGCAAGAGAAATTGTTATTTCTGAAACTAATAATGTAAGAGCCCATATTTGTCATATTAGCACAAAAACAACTAAAAATATGGTAAGAGATGCTAAAAAAAGAGGTGTAAAAATTACTTGTGAAACTTGTCCACATTATTTTACTTTTACAGTTGATGAAGTTTTAAAATCAGGTGTTAATGCAAAAATGAACCCTCCGTTAAGAGAAGAAAAAGATAGATTAGCCATTATCGAAGGATTAAAAGAGGGAACTATTGATGCCATTATTACTGATCATGCTCCACATGCTGAAGAAGAAAAAAATAAAGGATTAGCAACAGCTCCTAACGGAATTATAGGATTTGAAACAGCTTTATCAGCAGAAATTATGAATTTAGTAGATACAAAAGATTTGACATATCTTGATTTAGTTCGATTAACTTCATATCAACCTGCTCAATTGCTAAAAATTGATAGAGGAACAATTGAAGAGGGAAAAGTAGCTGATATTACAATATTTGATCCAAATGAAACATATATCTACACAAAAGAAATGATTGTGTCTAAATCTAAAAATAGTCCATTTATAGGAAAAAAATTAAAAGGAAGAGTACAATATACTATAGTAGGAGGAAGAGTAGTTTATGAAAAATAAAATAAATGCAATGGATCGATTAATTGAAAAAATTAAGCAAACAAATAATCCAACGGTTATGGGATTAGACCCAAGATACGAAATGATACCAAAATATGTAACAAGTAAGTATGAACAAGATTTAGAAGGAGTTGGAAAAGCAATTATAGAATTTAATAAAAGTCTAATTGATGCTACATGTGATATTGTTCCTGCCATAAAACCACAAATTGCTTTTTACGAAATGTATGGTATTTCAGGAATGAAAGCTTTCAAAGAAACTTGTCAATATGCCAAAGAAAAAGGAATGATTATAATTGCAGATTGTAAAAGAGGCGATATTGGATCAACAGCAAGTGGCTATTCAAATGCTTTTTTAGGAAAGACTTCCATTGGTGAAAAACAAAAAGCGATTTATGATGTAGACTTTATTACGGTTAATCCTTACATAGGAACAGATTGCGTAAAACCATTTATTGAAGATTGTATAAAATATGATAAAGGAATTTTCGTATTAGCTAAAACTTCTAACCCATCTTCTGGAGAATTGCAAGATTTAAAGCTTGAAAATGGAAAAGAAATTTATAGTCAAGTAACAGACTTGATAGAAAAATGGGGAGAAGATTTACGTGGAAAATATGGATATAGCAGTGTGGCCGCTGTTGTAGGAGCAACTTATCCAGAACAGTTAGAAAAAATACGTAAACAAGCACCACACACTTATTTTCTAATTCCTGGTTATGGGGCACAAGGAGGAAAAGCAAGTGACATTGCACTTGGATTTGATCAAAATGGATTAGGTGGTATTGTTAATGCTTCTAGAAGTTTAATGTGTGCTTACAAGTCAGATTATTTAAAAGAAAAATTCAGTGAGGAAGAATACGCATTAGCTACTAGAGAAGAAGCATTAAGAATGAAAGAAGAATTAAATCAAGCAATTATAGGTTAATAATTAAACTATAAATATTATCCATAACAATTACAGATAAGATATCAGATAATAAAAAAAGCAAAAATAGATAGGAGGAAAATATTAATGCCAGAATTATTATTAGCAGAGTTAGTAAAAAAAGAACAGTTAAAGTTAGACATTTTTAAATTTAGTGTAAAAGCACCAAGCATTGTAAAAAATGCAAAACCAGGTCATTTTATTGAAGTTAGAGTTTCTGACCAAACAGAACCATTTTTAAGAAGACCAATTAGCATTCATTACTTAGATCACGAAAATGGCATATTGGAATTTATTTTTCAAGTGAAGGGTAAAGGAACTGAAATTCTAGCAAAAAAAGAAGAGGGAAGTAAAATAGATATTATAGGACCATTAGGATATGGAACTTTTCAGTATGATAATTATCAAAATCTAGCTGTTATTGGTGGAGGAATAGGAGTATTTCCTTTATACGAATTAGAAAAATCAGCTAAAAGAGATTCTAAAACAGTAAATACATATCTAGGATTTAGAAGTAAAGATTTTGTATTGTTAGAAGAAGAATTTAAGAAAATATCAGATAAATTTATTTTAACAACTGATGATGGTAGTTATGCAGAAAAAGGATTTGCTATTAACTATTTAGAAAAAGATATCGAAAATGGAAAAATAGATTCTATTTATGCTTGTGGACCATTACCAATGCTTAAAGCAGTACGAAAATTAGCTATTGAAAAAAATATACCATGTCAAATATCACTAGAAGAAAGAATGGGATGTGGATTAGGTGTATGTTTAGGTTGTGCTGTGAAAACTGCAAGTAGTCCAGCAGATGCTCCTGAATATTGGCATGTATGCAAAGCTGGTCCAGTATTCCAAGCAAAAGATGTAGAAATTTAATTAAAGGAGGAAAATATGAATACCAAAATTAATTTTGCAGGAATTGAAATGAAAAACCCAGTAACAGTTGCTTCTGGTACTTTTGGTTATGGAAGAGAATATAGTAATTTTTTCGATTTAAGTAAATTACGGAGGAATTATTACCAAAGGAACTTCATTAAAGCCTAGATGTGGAAATAAACCATCTAGAGTTTGTGAAACAGCAAGTGGAATGCTAAATAGTATTGGATTGCAAAATCCTGGAGTTGAATATTTTGCAGAAAATGATTTACCATTTTTACGAAAATTTGATACAGCGATTATAGTTAATGCTTGCGGTAGTAGCATAGATGAATATGTAGAACTTTGCAAAGTCTTAAACACATTAGATATTGATGGTGTAGAACTAAATTTATCTTGCCCTAATGTAAAAGCAGGATGTATGGCTTTTGGAAATACTTATGATGGTGTAAAAGAAGTAACTTCTCAAGTAAGAAAAGTTTTAGATAAACCTCTTATTGTAAAATTAACACCAAATGTTACAGATATTGCATCAATTGCAAAAGCAGTAGAAGATGCAGGAGCAGATGGAGTATCTTTGATTAATACTTTATTAGGAATGAAAATTGATATTGATAAAAGAAGACCAGTTCTTGCTAATAATACAGGCGGTCTTTCTGGTCCTGCCATCAAACCTGTAGCTGTTCGTATGGTTTATCAAGTATCACAGGCTGTTCATATTCCAATATTAGGAATGGGAGGAATTATTAACGGAGAAGATGCTATTGAATTTATGTTAGCAGGTGCTAGTGCTATTTCTATAGGTGCAGGGAATTTTATTAATCCTTATACTAGTGTTAATACAGTATTTGGTATTGAAAATTATATGAAAAAGCATCAAATTAATGATATTAATAGTATTATAGGAACTGTTATCATGAATTAAAGAAATACAAAATTATACAAATTACGACAAAATTATTGACAGATGAAATAAAAAAACATAAAATAAGAATGAAGAAAAAATAAAGGAGGAGTTTTTTATGTCAAGAGCTGAATTAAAAACTGTTGCAAAAGAACAAATCAAAGGAAAAATAGGAATTTTATTTGTTATGTTCTTAATTATTTTTGCTATCATGTTTGTTTGTGCATTCATACCTATGATAGGTGGTATTGCTAGTTTTATAATCACACCAGCATTTTCATTATCTTTATGTATGATTTATTTAAGTCTTACCAAAAAAGAAGAAATAGGTGTTGGAGATTTATTTAAAGGATTTAATCAAACAGGTAGAGCATTATGGCTAAATATTCTTGTTAGTATATTTACTTTCTTATGGAGTTGCCTATTTATTATACCAGGAATTATCAAAAAATATTCTTATTCTATGTCATTTTACATTTTAGCAGATAATCCAGAACTTACTGCTAGAGAAGCATTAAGCAAGAGTAAAGAAATGATGGTTGGTCATAAATTTGATTTATTTGTTTTACAACTATCTTTCATTGGCTGGTATTTATTATCAGCAATTACATTTGGAATTGTTGGTATTTATGCTATACCATACATAAATGCAACAACTGCTAATTTTTATAATTCTATAAAATCATAGAAAATTTAGTTAAAAGGACACTTTTATTTATTACGATAAAAGTGCTCTTTTTAAATTCAACAAAAAACTACAAAATTATTGTATAAAAAATGTGAGTTTGATATAATTAAATAGATAAATACATAAGTATTAATAAGGGAGGAAAAAGTATGAGTCAAGATAAGTTCATAGAAAAACTTTTTTTAGAATATAAACCAATAAAAGATAATTTGATACAAATGTTAAATGAAATACAAGAACATTATGGATATGTTCCTATGGATGTACAAAAAAAATTATCTGAATTTTTATCCATACCAATGGCAGAAATTTATGGAGTCGTTACCTTTTATTCCAGATTTTCATTAAAACCAAAAGGAAAATATAATATATCTGTATGTTTAGGAACAGCGTGTTTTGTAAAAGGTTCTCAAAAAATTATGGATCGACTATTAGAAAGATTGAAAATTGAACCAGGAGAAACAACCAAAGATGGTAAATTTTCTATTGAGGAAACTAGATGTGTAGGAGCCTGTGGATTAGCACCTGTGTTTACAGTAAATGGTGAAGTATACGGAAAAGCAACAGTACAAAAATTAGATCAAGTATTAGATGAATTAATGAAAAAATAACTTAAAATAGTAAGGAGGGATTTCATGAAAACAGTAGCAGAACTTCATAAAATTAGGAAAGAAAAAAGAAAAGAATTAGATTTAAGGGTTAATACTAAAGCAGATACCAGAGAAAAACATATTTTAGTTTGCCATGGGACAGGATGTACCTCTTCAAAATCTCCTAAAATTTTAGAAACTTTTCGAAAAATTATAAAAGAAAAAAAGATTGAAAATGTTCGTGTGATTCAAACAGGTTGTTTTGGACTATGTGCTAAAGGCCCAATCGTTATTATAAGACCAGAAGATACGTTTTATGCTATGGTAAAACCAGAAGATTGTGAAGAAATTATTCAAACCCATATTATAGAAGGAAATGTTGTAACAAGATTACTTGCTAAAGACATTGATGGAAGTAAAGTAAATAGTTTAGATGAATTAAATTTCTATAAAAAACAAAAAAGAATTGCTTTAAAAAATTGTGGTGTTATTAATCCAGAAAATATTGATGAATATATTGCTTTTGATGGCTATAAAGCATTAGAAAAAGTATTAACTCAAATGACACCAGATGAAGTTATTGAAGAAATAAGTAAATCAGGACTTCGTGGTAGAGGAGGAGCTGGATTTCCAACAGGGAAAAAATGGGAACTAACCAAAGCAGTAGAAGGAAAGCAAAAATATGTTGTATGCAATGCAGACGAAGGTGACCCTGGAGCTTTTATGGATAGAAGCATTCTAGAAGGTGATCCTCATTCTGTATTAGAAGCGATGGCTATTGCTGCATATTGTATTGGTGCTAATAAAGGTTATATTTATGTAAGAGCAGAATATCCAATTGCAGTAGAAAGACTTAAAATTGCCATTTCTCAAGCAAGAGAATATGGCTTATTGGGGAAACATATTTTTGAAACAGATTTTGATTTTGATATTGAAATTAGATTAGGTGCAGGAGCTTTTGTGTGTGGTGAAGAAACAGCGCTACTAGAATCAATTGAGGGAAAACGTGGTCAACCACGTATCAAACCTCCTTATCCAGCACAAAATGGATTATGGGGTAAACCAACTTTAATTAACAATGTAGAAACATATAGTAATATTGCACAAATTATTTTAAAAGGAAGTAAATGGTATTCATCTATTGGAACAGAAAATTCAAAAGGAACAAAAGTATTTGCTTTAGGTGGAAATGTTAATAACATTGGATTAGTAGAAGTACCAATGGGAACTACTTTAAGAGAAATAGTCTATGATATTGGTGGAGGAATTCCAAACGGAAGAGATTTTAAAGCAGCACAAACAGGAGGACCATCTGGTGGATGCATTCCAAAAGAACATTTGGATACCCCAATTGACTATGAATCTTTAAAACAAATTGGATCTATGATGGGATCTGGTGGACTAATTGTTATGGATGATACTAAATGTATGGTATCGCTTGCTAAATTTTATTTGGAATTTACCGTTAGTGAGAGTTGTGGAAAATGTACACCATGCCGAATTGGAACTAAAAGAATGTTAGAAATTTTAGAAAGACTATGTGCTGGAAATGGAACCGAAAAAGACCTTTATCAATTAGAAAAATTAGCACTTAACATTCAAAAAGCAAGTGTATGTGGACTTGGTCAAAGTGCTCCTAATCCAGTTTTAAGTACTTTAAAATATTTCCGCAAAGAATTTGAAGAACATGCTATTCAAAAAGAATGTAGAGCATTAGAATGTAAAGCATTATCAAAAATAATAATTGATGAAGAAAAATGTAAAGGATGTGGTTTATGTCAAAAACATTGTCCTGTTAATGCCATTGAAGGGGAAGCAAGAGAAAAAAGAAAAATCAATCAAGAAAAATGTATTAAATGTGGTACTTGTTTAACCAATTGTCCTTTTAAAGCAATTGGAAATTAAGGAGGAAAATTTATGGAAAAAGAATTGATAACCTTAACAATCGATGGTCAAGTAATAAAAGCAAAAAAAGGAACAACAATTTTACAGGCAGCAAGAACAGCAGGAATTGATATTCCAACATTATGCTTTTTAAAAGATATAAATGAAGTAGGAGACTGTAGAATGTGTATTGTTGAAATAGAAGGAAGAAGAGGATTTGCAACATCATGCATTCAAAAAGTCGAGGAAGGAATGGTAGTACATACCAATACATCAAATGTATTAGAGGCAAGACAAGTAACTTTAGATTTAATTTTATCTAACCATGTCAAAGAATGTTTAACTTGTATTCGATCTGGAAATTGTGAGTTACAAAATTTGACAAATAAATTAAATGTTTCAAAAATAGAATATCCAGGGGAAATGATAAAACATGAAATTGATGATGCATCACCATCTATTGTTCGCGATCCAAATAAATGTGTTTTATGTAGAAGATGCATATCGACTTGTAAGAAAGTACAAAAAATTGGTGCTATAGATTGTATTAATCGAGGATTTGATTCTTGTATTTCAACTGTAGGAAATCTCAGCTTAAATGATGTAAATTGTACTTTTTGTGGGCAATGTATTCAAAGTTGCCCAACAGGTGCATTGCATGAAAAAGAAACGATAGATGAAGTTTGTCTAAAATTAAAAGATCCAGACACTTATGTAATTGCTCAAACAGCACCAGCAGTTAGAGTAGCGATTCGGAGAAGAATTTGATTTGCCAATTGGAACTAACTGTACAGGAAAAATGGTAACTTCACTAAAAAGATTAGGATTTGATAAAGTATTTGATACCAATACAGGAGCTGATTTTACAATTATGGAAGAAGCTAATGAATTCGTAGAACGATTTAAAGGAAAAGAAAATCTTCCAATGATTACTTCTTGTAGTCCTGGATGGGTAAAATATATTGAAATGAACTATCCTGAATTATTACCACATTTATCAAGCTGTAAATCCCCACATGAAATGTTAGGAAGTTTATTAAAAACTTATTATGCTAAAAAAGAAGGAATTGATCCTGAAAAAATTTATGTTGTATCAGTTATGCCTTGCATTGCTAAAAAATTTGAACGCCAAAGAACAGAAATGAAAAATAACGGACTTTATGATGTAGATAATGTTATTACTACCCGTGAACTTTCTAGAATGATAAAACAGGCAAATATCGATTTTACAAAGTTAGAAGATAGCCAATTTGATGTTCCAATGGGAGAAGCAACAGGAGCAGGAGCAATTTTTGGTACGACTGGTGGCGTAATGGAAGCAGCTTTACGTACAGCACAAGATACATTAACTGGAAAAGACTTGGAAAAAATAGATTTTAAACAAGTTCGTGGTGGAGATGGAATTAAGAAAGCAACAGTAACAATAGATGATACAAAAATAAAAGTAGTAGCAGCAAGTGGATTAGCCAATGCACAAGAAATATTAGAAGAAATTAAATCTGGAAAAGCAGATTATCAATTTGTGGAAATAATGGCATGCCCTGGTGGTTGTGTTATGGGTGGAGGACAGCCAATTAAAAGTTCTAAAATTCGTTCTGAAGTAGATGTAAGAAAATTAAGAGCAGAGAGTCTATATTCTATTGATGAAAAGAGTACTATTCGTAAATCTCATGAGAATCCAGTAGTGAAAAAAATATATAAAGAATTTTTAAAAAAACCAGGCAGTCATTTAGCAGAAGAATTGCTACATACAAAATATCAAAAAAGAGAAAAATATCAAATATAATAAAAAATTGCCAAACGGAAAAGAAAATCCATTTGGCAATTTTTTTAATTATCTACAGTTATTATTGTTTTGTTTTTCATTGTTGTTATTGTTTTGATTATTTCTATTGTTATTGTTGTTATTATTTTTGTTTTCTTTATTTTTATTTGACATGAAAAGCACCTCCATTCAAGTTTTCAATATTATTTTTACCGAAATAATTTGAAAATATACGATATAAATTTGTCTTTTTATTCCATTTGATATATAATGAAAAAAGGAAAAAATTTCAAATAACGAAAAACTTGAAGAAGAATATAATAAATAAGGAGGCTAAAAATGAGTTTTAAAAATGAAAAATTAGAAGAATTTAATAATTACATAAAATTCAGAAAAGTGGCTATCATAGGATTAGGAGTTAGTAATTTACCATTACTTGATTATTTTTATGAAAAGAAAGCAAGAGTAGTTGTTTTTGATGAAAGAGAAATAGAAAAAATTCCAAAAGAAGCTATGGATAAAATAACAGAATATAGCTTTGAATTTTATCTTGGAAAAAATTGCTTGGAAAATTTAAAAGGATTTGATATAATTTTTCGTTCTCCAAGTTGTTTACCAACAAGACAAGAATTGCGACAAGAAGAAAATAGAGGAGCAATTGTTACAACAGAGATTGAAATGCTTATGAAAATGTGCCCTTGTAAAATTATTGGCGTAACTGGTAGCGATGGAAAAACAACTACAACAAGTTTAATCTATCAGATATTAAAAAAAGCAGGTTATCATACTTATTTAGGGGGAAATATTGGAACGCCGTTATTTAATAAACTTTCTGAAATAAATCCAGAAGATATTGTTGTATTGGAATTAAGTAGTTTTCAATTAATGGAAATGGAAGTCAGTCCTAATATTGCAGTTATTACTAATATAACACCAAATCATTTAAATATTCATAAAGATTATCAAGAATATATTGAGGCTAAGAAAAACATATTTAAATATCAACAAGAAGATGGTATATTGGTATTAAATTATGATAATGAGATTACGCGAGCTTGTAGTAAAGAGGCAAATGGTAAAGTTATTTTCTTTAGTCATAAAGAGAAACTAGATAATGGAATTATAATCGATGGAAAGGTCATCAAAGAATGTGAAGATAAAATTAGAAAACATATTTTTAATGGAGATGATGCTATTTTAAGAGGAATGCATAATCTAGAAAACATTGCAACTGCTATTGCTGCTACTAAAACATTAGTAAACATGGATGATGCAACTGAAGCAATTAAGGAATTTAAACCAGTAGAACATAGAATTGAATTTATAAAAGAAATTAATAAAGTTAAATGGTATAATGATTCAGCAAGTTCTTCTCCTACCAGAACGTTATCTGGTTTAAATGCTTTTGACGAAGATATTATTTTAATTGCTGGTGGATATGATAAAAATTTAGATTATAAACCTCTTGCTAAATCAATTGTTAAAAAAGTCAAAGGACTAATTTTAATTGGTCAAACAGCTTCAAAAATATTTGATGCAGTAAAAGAAGAATTAGAAAAAGAAGAGAAAGACTTACCAATTTATTTGTGTGAAAATTTAGAACAAACTGTAAAATTAGCACAAAAATTATCTAATCCAGGAAATATTGTTTTATTTTCTCCAGCTAGTGCAAGTTTTGATATGTTTAAAGATTTTGCTGATAGAGGCAATCAATTTAAGAATTTAGTAAATAATATTTAAACGTTATAACCTTTTTACTGTTTTTTACATATAATGTACCAAATAGTAAGGAGGTTATAAAATATGTATCATAATGAAACATACGAAGAATACATAAGAAATATTTTAGGTTATCCAAATTATAATAGTAGCCATTTTGAAAATAGCGCTTACTATGCTGACAATAATAGGAATAGGGAAGAAAACCCTGAAATAGAAAGACTATATCCTGAAATTTACCATATAATATATCCGATGATTAAAAAAGCTTGTGCTAATAATACTAAAAGTGTTACATCTGAATTAATTGATGAATTAACAGAAGAAATTTACAATGCTGTAGAAATAGAAACGGAAGTAAAAATTAATATTAATTTAACTAATCAAACAACTCCAAATTATAATAGAAATACACAAAATAATAATGTAAGAAAAGAGAATTTATCCGAAAAAACAACAGAAAATAGACAATTAAAAAATAATTCACTAAAAGATTTAATAAGAATTTTATTAATAAGAGAATTACTAGGAAATCATCCACAAAGACCTAATAGGCCACCTATGCCAAGACCACCTATGATGCCAAGAGATATTTACTAAAAATTAAGATTTTAAAATTTTTCCATTTCTTTGATTTTTTTCACACATATTTTCTTAAAAAAAGTAAAAACTAAAATTGAAAAACTTTGAAAGGTGGGAAAAACATGAAAGTTAAAGATTGTATGTGTGATGAAGTATGTTGCGTAAAACCAAATACAACATTAACTCAAGTAGCTAAATTAATGGGTCAAAAACATGTAGGTTGCATTCCAGTATGTGATGATAATAATTCTATTTGTGGAATTGTAACAGATAGAGATATCTTACTTCGAGCTGTAGCTTGTGAAAAGGATATAAAAAATTGCATGGTAAGTGATGTCATGACATCTAATGTGTGTACTTGTACTCAAGAAGAAGAAATGACAAATGCTCAAAGCAAAATGGCACAAAACCAAATAAGAAGATTACCAGTATGCGACAACAATAATAAAGTAATTGGAATTTTGACTCTAGGAGATTTAGCACAGAATGATCAAGAAATAGGAAAGCAAGAATTTTGTTCAACAGTAGAAAGTATTTGTAATTGTAATCAAAAAAATAACGCTGAATAATTTTTTTAAGAACGGATATTATTCCGTTCTTTTACATACAATAAGATAGGGAGGAAGTATATGATTATTGACGTACCTTATTGGACAAGAGTATTAAAAAATATCTTATATGTAATTCTACTTTTATTCGGCTTATATCTTGCTCTCAAACTTTCTATTTTTTATATGCCTTTTTTAGTTGCTTTCATTATATCTCTTATGGTAGAGCCAGCAATTAAATGGATTATGAAAATAACTAAATTAAGTAGAAGAACTAGTTCTATCATTATTTTTATATTAGTATCTATTATTATATTAGGAAGCTTAACGTGGATTTTAATTACATTATTCTCGGAATCTTCGAGTTTATTGCAAGGTTTAAATAACTATTTTGATAAGGCCTACTTACAATTTCAAAATTTTATTAATCATTTTCAGTTTGATAAAATACATTTATCACAAGAAATATTAAATGTAATTCAAAATTCAACAGGAGATTTATTACAAACTGCTTCTGATTGGTTAAGGAATTCTTTAACTGGTTTGATTAATTTAATTACTAGTTTGCCATCTATTGCTATTTGTATTGGTATTACAGTAGTTGCTTTATATTTTATCTGTGTAGATAAAATATATATATTAGATCAAATTGAACATCATTTACCTAAAGTATGGGTTAAAAAGATATCAAGTCATTTACGTGATTTAATTAAAACTTTGGGTGGCTATTTAAAAGCAGAAGCTACCTTAATATTAGTATCTTTTATTATTTCATTAATTGGTTTATATATTTTAAAATTTGCTAAATTTAAAGTAGAATATCCTCTACTTATGGCTTTATTTATTGGCTTTATAGATGCTTTACCTATTTTAGGTTCACGGTAGTGTTATGATACCTTGGGCAATTATTTGTGCTATTAATGGAGATATCCGATTAGGTATTGCAATTATTGTATTGCTCATTATTATGTCTATTGTAAGGCAAGTATTAGAACCAAAATTAGTTAGTAAGAACATTGGAGTTCATCCAATTTTTACTTTAATTGCTATGTATACAGGTTTTAAAATTATTGGGATTATTGGTTTATTAATTGGACCAATTATATTAATTATTTTTAAAAATATTTTCGCCAGTCTTATTGATCAAGGAGTATTCAAAATGATTTTTGATAAAAAATAAATGTCATATTTGATATGACATTTATTTTAAAATTTATTCCCATTCTATAGTTGCTGGTGGTTTTGAAGTAATATCATATACCACTCTGTTAACATGTTTTACTTCATTAACAATTCGAGAAGATACTTTTTCTAATATTTCATATGGTATTTTACTCCAAACACCTGTCATAAAATCAGTTGTTTCAACAGCGCGAAGAGCAATTGTATAATCATAAGTTCTTCCATCACCCATAACACCAACAGATTTTAAATTTGTTAATACAGCAAAGTATTGGTTAATATTTTTATGAAGTCCTGCTTTTGCAATTTCTTCTCTAAAAATGCTATCTGCATCCTTTAAAATTGTTAATTTATCTTCTGTAATATCTCCAATAATTCGAATAGCAAGTCCTGGACCTGGGAATGGTTGACGATACACTAAATTTTCTGGAATTCCTAGTTCTAAACCAGTTTTACGGACTTCATCTTTGAATAAATCTCTTAAAGGTTCCACAATTTCTTTAAAATCAACATAATCAGGAAGTCCACCAACATTATGATGACTTTTAATAACAGAACTTTTTCCTAGTCCACTTTCGATTACATCAGGATATATTGTTCCTTGCACTAAAAAATCAATTGCTCCAATTTTTTTTGCTTCTTCTTCAAAAACACGAATAAACTCTTCTCCTATAATTTTTCTCTTTTTTTCTGGATCTGTAATACCAGTTAACTTTTGTAAGAATCGATTTTTAGCGTTTACTCTAATCAGATTAATATCAAATTGATTTCTAAAAATATTTTCTACTTCATCTCCTTCATTTTTACGAAGTAAACCATGGTCAACAAAAATACAAGTCAAATTTTTGCCAATTGCTTTTGAGAGTAGAACAGCAGCAACCGAAGAATCTACGCCACCTGATAAAGCACATAAAGCTTTTCTATTTCCTATTTTATTCTTTAATTTTTGAATAGTTTCTTGTGTAAAAGATGAAATTACCCAATCTCCTTTACATCTGCAAATTGAAAATAGAAAATTTTTAATTACTTGAATTCCATTAACAGAATTATTTACTTCAGGATGAAATTGAATCCCATAAAACTTTTTCGTATAATTTTCCATAGCAGCATTTGGGCATGATGCAGTAGAAGCTATATTTTTGAAACCTTCGGGAACTGTTTGCACATAGTCAGTATGACTCATTAAAAAGCAATTTGTAGAATCAAATCCTTGAAAAAGTGGAGAAGTGTTATTGATTTGTACATCAGTTGTTCCGTATTCTCTTTTATCTGCTTGAGCAACTTTTCCACCTAACATATCTGTCATTAGCTGCATACCATAGCAAATGCCAAGAATAGGGATCCCTAATTCAAATATTTCTTTGCTACATCTTGGAGAATTGTCTTCATAACAACCTGCAGGTCCACCTGTAAAAATAATTCCTTTAGGATTTTTTTCTTTAATTTTTTCTATTGAAATATTATAAGGTACTACTTCAGAATAAACATTACATTCTCTAACTCTTCTTGCTATTAGTTGGTTGTATTGCCCTCCAAAATCTAATATTAAAATTAATTCATTTTTCACTTATTTTACCCTCCCAAATTTTTTGTTTCATTCTATCATAATTTATAATAAAAGTAAAGAATTTGCATTTTTGGGAATATTCTTGTATAATAATAAATAGGAGGTTAAAAATGAATTTTAAATGTAATAATTATGAGTTAACCTTGCAAGAAGATTTACAAGCTTTAGAAGAAGAAATAAAAGAATTAGAAAAATTAAATAATTTAATATTAGAAAGTAATAATTATGATTTACTATCTGGCAAAACTCAATTAATGGATAAGAATAAAACAGATAATGTTCGTTCTCGAAAAGTACATTCTGAAAATATTGCTATACTATGTCAAAGATTTATTAAATCTCTTTACGAAGCAGTCGTAGATGATGAAGTAAAATCATCGCCCATTTATAAGCTTAATTTAAAAAGAGATTTATTATATGCACAAATTGTCTCTTTAACACATGATTGGGGACATGTACCATTTGGACATTTAGGAGAAAGAGTCATTAGTACTGCACTTCAAAATACTGTAATAGAAGAAAAAAATTTAAAAAAAATATTAGCAAGGAAAAGAAAAATATATGGAGAAGATTATGAAACACAACAAGGTCACATACCAGGTAGTACTAAAAAAATTAGTTTTGAGCATAATGAACAAAGTGCAAAAATGTTTTATGATTTTGTAAAAGTAAATAACATTGATTTAAATAAAATTGATTTGCAAAGAATAATAAATGCTATTTTAGCTCATAGTACTAGTAGAGTAAAATCTGATTCAATACCAAATGATCTCATTGCACAAATTATAAGACAATTTGATAAGTTAGAGGAGTACACAATAAATGATTTCGAAGAAATAAAAGATTTTATCGAATTAGATTGTATTTCAGATACTGGATTATGTACATATTTGCAACTTCCTAGTAATGAGAAAATTAAAATTACATTACAGCAATTACTATCAGAAACTTTAGAAAAAGGTAGTATTAATGATGAAATGGATTCTTTAAAATACTCAAGAATAATGAAAAAAATCCATCACAAATATATATTCATGATGGATACAGATGGAAAAAGAGGATTATTAACAGGTGAAAATGAAGAAAGAATCACTTTAATTTTAAGAAAAATTATGGACTATTATCTTGCCAAGAAAAATCCTATACCTCAAATATTTTCTTATGCAAGCAAATTAGAAAATATTGCACCTGAAGAAAAAATTATTGATTATATTTGTATGATGGATAATCGACAAATAGAAAGAATATATACTAAATTAATCATGGAGCGTTTATTACGAGGAGAAAATTATGGAATTGAACCAATTCACCAAGAAGAAATCGCAAAAACAATGAAAGACACTTTTGACCGAGAAGTAGAATTAAGAAAATTAAAGGAAAGTTTAGAAGGTGTAGAACACTCTACAGAAGAATGTGCTGCTAGTTTAAAGGAAGAAATTGAATCTATTAAATATACTTGCCTAACTAAAAATGCTTTAGATAGAATGAAAAAAGTAAGAACAGCTCATCGGAGTAGACAATAAAAAAGACACAAAATTTTGCAAATTATTAAAGTTATATGATGATCCGTCAACTGGTATAAGAAAAAGAGTTAACGAGGATATCAAAAAGAAAAAAGAAGAAAATCAAAGATAAATATAAAAAGGTCTATTAGTTAAATAAGACCTTTTTTATATTTATCTATAAAACTTCACTTGTTGGAATATAACTTTCATCTGGAGGATAAACAAATTCTTCACTTGGTTTTTCTACCCTTTCTATATTTGTAACCTTGATAATTGGCATACTACCATGATAATCTCCTTTTGTAATTTCACCTGTCAGATTTACCCAAGCGTCATTTTCAAAATCTTTGCCATTTTCACATTCACATAAAAATCCAACAACAACTGATTGAAAATCAGAAGAAATTATCATATTTCTTGCTAAAATAAACTGATTTTCTTTTAAATCTGAAACACGATAAATATAACCAGTAAATTTAATTTTTAATCCCAGATAATCATCTATATTTTCATGTACCGCTTTTAAAATATTAGTATAATTCATCGCAGATATTGTACTAACATTTGATTGTGGCATACACATTACATCATTAGATGTTTTGTTAGCACCATAAAATATTTTAAAACTTACAATACCAACAATTATAATAATAAGTAAAACTACACCAATAAAAAAATATTTAAAAATTTTACCTCCATTTACTTTAATGTTATAAATAAACATAGAAATCCCTCTCTTTAAAATTAACTTTAATAAATTGTATGTATTTTCTTTTAAAATATGAAAATATTAAAAACTACTTGATAAAAAGAAATTTTAATGATATAGTAACAAAGGAAAAAAAACATAAGAAGGGAATGAATACTAAAATGAGTGTATTGAAAAAAATTTTTAAATCTTATAGTCAAAAAGAAGTAAAAAGAGTAATGCCACTTGTGCAAAAAATTAATAATTTAGAAGAAGAAATATCAAAATTAAGTGACAATGAATTAAGATCAAAGACACCATATTTTAAAGAGCAATTAAAAAATGGTAAAACATTAGATGATATATTACCAGAAGCTTTTGCAGTTGTTAGAGAAGCTTCTAAAAGAGTATTAGGCATGAGACATTTTGATGTACAATTAATTGGTGGAATTATTTTACATCAAGGTAGAATTGCAGAGATGAAAACAGGAGAAGGAAAAACATTAGTAGCTACTCTACCAGTTTATTTAAATGCTCTTGAAGAAAAAGGTGTCCATGTTATTACTGTTAATGATTATTTAGCCAAAAGAGATAGTGAATGGATGGGGAAATTATATAAATTTTTAGGTTTATCAGTAGGATTAGTTATTGCTGGAATGGAACCTGTCGAAAAGCAAAAAGCATATAATGCTGATGTCACTTATGGTACAAATAACGAATTTGGATTTGATTACCTAAGAGACAATATGGTTATTTATAAAAATCAATTAGTACAAAGAGGATTACATTATGCCATTGTTGATGAAATAGATAGTATTTTAATTGACGAAGCACGTACACCACTTATTATATCTGGTAGAGCCAATGAATCTTCTGATTTATACAAAAAAGCTAATGATTTTGTAAAAAGACTAACACCAAAAGTAATTATAGAGGAAGATATAAAAGATTATGATCAGGCAGAAGATAATGAAAAATATGATTATATTGTTGATTTAAAAGCAAAATCAGCTTCTTTAACACAAAAAGGAATTCATAAAGCAGAAGAAGCATTCCATTTAGAAAATTTCAATGATTTAGAAAACTCTACCTTGGTTCATCATGTAAATCAAGCATTACGTGCTCATGGTGTTATGAAAAAAGATATTGATTATATAGTAAAAGATGGGGAAGTTCTAATTGTCGATGAATTTACAGGACGTATCATGTATGGAAGAAGGTACAACAATGGATTACACCAAGCAATTGAGGCAAAGGAAAATGTAAAAATTGCTGATGAATCAAAAACACTAGCAACCATAACCTTCCAAAACTTCTTTAGAATGTATGAAAAATTGTCAGGAATGACAGGTACTGCTATGACAGAAGCAGAAGAATTTGAAGAAATTTACAACTTGGATGTTATAGAAATTCCTACAAACAAACCAATGATTCGTAAAGATGAAAATGATGTTATTTATAAAAATGAAAGTGCTAAGTTTAGAGCAATTACTGAAAATATTAAAGAAAGTCACGAAAAAGGTCAGCCTGTATTAGTTGGTACTGTATCTATTGAAAAATCAGAAAAATTAAGTAAATTACTAAAACAAGAGGGAATTAAACATGAAGTATTAAATGCAAAATATCATGAAAAAGAAGCTGAAATCATTGCACAAGCAGGTAAATTTGGAGCAGTTACAATAGCGACTAACATGGCAGGACGTGGTACTGATATTATGCTTGGAGGAAACAGTGAATTCTTAGCCAAAGAAGAAATGAAAAGAAATAAAATGTCTCATGAATTAATTGAAGAAGCAGATACTTATTATGAAACAGACAATCAAGATATTTTAAAAGCAAGAGAAGAATTTAAAAAATTAGTTAAAAAATATGAAGAACAAATTAAAGAGGAAAAGGAAAAAGTAATAGCAGCTGGCGGTTTAAAAATTATTGGTACAGAAAGGCATGAATCAAGAAGAATTGATAACCAATTACGTGGACGTTCTGGTCGTCAAGGGGATATTGGTCAATCTAAATTTTACATTGGATTAGATGATGATTTAATGAAAATATTTGGTGGAGATGCTATTACGAGAGTATATAATACATTAGGTGCTGATGAGAATATGCCAATTGATTCTAAAATCATATCAAATGCAGTAGAAAATGCACAGAAAAAAGTAGAAGGAAGAAACTTTAGTATTCGTAAAAATGTATTAAAATATGATGATGTCATGAATGCACAAAGAGAAATTATTTATAAACAAAGAAGACAAGTATTAGATGGAGAAAATATACATGATAGTATTGTTTCTATGATTGAATTTGTAGCAGATAACATTGTTAATATGTTTGTTAATGTAGAAACATCAGATTTAAATATAGAGTCTTTAAATACAGAAATTATTAATATCTTCGGTTTTAATATGTTAGAATTTATTGAAAACAACAAAACTAACTTTGATGCTATTACAGAAGAATTAAAGAAAAGAGCAATGGAACTTTATACCACAAAAGAACAAGAAATTGGATCAGATGAAATGCGAGAACTAGAAAGAGTTGTTATGCTTAAAGTGGTTGACGAAAAATGGATGAATCATATTGATGCCATGGATGAATTAAAAAATGGTATCGGACTTCGTGCATATGGTCAAAAAGACCCTGTTGTTCAATATCGATTAGAAGGCTTTGATATGTTTGATGAAATGGTAAATGACATTAAATTTGATGTAACGAAAATATTGATGCATATACGTCAACAAGGAGAAACAAAAAGACAAGAAACAGTAAAAATTACGGGAGCAGCACTAGAAGCCATTCATAGTGTAGATGGAGGAGCAAAAATAGGAACTAATGTAGATAAAACTATTCGAAATGAAGGTCCTAAAGTAGGAAGAAATGATCCTTGCCCATGTGGTTCGGGCAAAAAGTATAAGAACTGTTGCGGAAAGAATGCTTAAA
>CANQZU010000007.1 GCA_947628415.1 uncultured Clostridia bacterium
CTTTTTATTGTTTTTACATAGCTGGTCTTGGACAAGCAGATGCTGGCATACCTTCATATATAGGAATAATAAATTCAAAATGACTATTTAATATTCCATTCTTTTTGTAAGAGTTATAAATAGAATTTCCTTCATCATTCGCTGCTCGAATATTTTGCATATATTGATTTTCATATAAAGGTTTAGAAACTACATTATATTTTTGGAAGTATAAGGTATTTTGTCCTATATCAATATAATACTTTGATAAGAAAAATGCTCCTCCCTTAATTGATGCTTCTGGCGTAAACCAATCTCTATCGAAAGCGTATCTTGCCCCTGCTAATATTCCTACTTGTGTATTTCCGCTAACATTAATATTAAATAAATTATATATGTTTTTTCCGCAAATATTGATAATGACCGTTCATAATTCCTCTTCCATCTGATCCTTGTTCTTGAATAATTCTTGATACAATGTGGAAAGGACTAATTCCTTCTTCTCTTGCAGCTGTCATAATAGCATCTATAATAGAATTGGTATGTAAAAATGTTCCTTCTGTCATTTTTGATATTTCTTGTCTCGTTCCAGAAGAAGAAGATAAATCTTGAAATTGGAAAATCCATGCTTCTTGTAAACTATTTCTTGGATCCATCATATAAGCAATCGCACTTTGAGAAGCTTTATACCAAGTCTTAGATACATCATACTTTTGATCTCCCTCTTTCCATTGATTTAGATAAGGCGCCTGTGTTAAACATCTTGGCGATCCACCACTAAAACCAGCTTCTTGGCTAATTACTTGATTCCAATTAAGTCCTGTATATAATACTTTAATATTCCAGTTTGGATATTGTTTTTGTAATTGTTGTAAGGCTTGTTTATAACCTGGATACTTACTATCATTAATATCTTCAACACGAGAAGTAGTTCCATCATAGATAATTACTCTAACTTTTACCATAACTTCATTTCCATAAATGTCCTGTACTGGTGTGGTGTAAACATTTGTATTATCAAATGTTTTAGAATAACTTAATTTATCCTGACTTAACGTCCAAGTTGGTTTTGTTTCTCCAAGTATCTCATTAGAATGCATTATAGCTGTTATACTATTATCTTTATTTGTTATATATTCCATTGTAATTTCAGGTGGTTTATCATCTATTTGTGTTACTTTAATTTCTACTGTAAATTCATTTCCATATTTATTCGTTATGGTTGTTGTATAAGTAGTATTTGATCCAAATTCAAAAGAATATGTCAATTTATCTTCACTTAATTGCCATGATACTTTAGTTGGTTTTAATTCGATATTAGAAATAATCTTTGCTAATACTTTGTTGGTTTTAGAATTATATTCATATTCTACTTTTAATATGGTTTCTTTTATTCCTGTTACATTAATATGTATTGTATATACCTTTCCATAGATATCTTCTACTGTGGTATCATAGCTTGTATTTCCAGAAAATTCAAAGGTATAGTGTTTTTTATCTCGGCTTAATTTCCAAGATACTTTGGTTGGTTTTAATTCTACTGTTGATTCTATAGTAGCTAATACTGTATTGGTTGTTTCATTATATTCATATTTTATCTCCACTTTTGGGATAACTTGAGTACCTTTTATTTGGGTTACTTCAATATGAACTGTATAGACATTTCCGTAAATATCTTCTACTGTAGTATCATAGATTGTGTTGCTATTAAATTCAAACGTATATTTCTTTCCATCTTGACTTAACTTCCAAGATGCTTTCGTTGGTTTTAATTCTACTTTTGATTCTATGGTTGCTAGCACAGTATTTGTGTTTTCTTGATATTGATATACAACTCTTACCGTTTTTACCTGTGTTACATTAATATGAACAGTATAACTATTTCCATTCACATCTTCCACCGTGGTGTCATATGTTGTGTTGTTGTCAAATTCAAAAGTATAATGTTTTTTATCCTGGCTTAATTTCCAAGATGCTTTCGTTGGTTTTAATTCTACCTTTGACTCTATGGTTGCTAGCACAGTATTTGTGTTTTCTTGATATTGATATACAATTCTTACCATTTTTACCTGTGTTACATTGATATGAACAGTATAACTATTTCCATTCACATCTTCCACCGTGGTGTCATATGTTGTGTTGTTATCAAATTCAAAAGTATAATGTTTTTTATCTTGGCTTAATTTCCAAGATGCTTTCGTTGGTTTTAATTCTACCTTTGACTCTATGGTTGCTAGCACAGTATTTGTGTTTTCTTGATATTGATATACAATTCTTACCATTTTTACCTGTGTTACATTGATATGAACAGTATAACTATTTCCATTCACATCTTCCACCGTGGTGTCATATGTTGTGTTGTTATCAAATTCAAAAGTATAATGTTTTTTATCTTGGCTTAATTTCCAAGATGCTTTCGTTGGTTTTAATTCTACCTTTGATTCAATAGTTGCAAGCACGGTATTGGTTGTTTCTTTGTATTCATATATAATTTTTACCATTTTTACATCTGTTACATTGATATGGATGGTATATATCTTTCCATTTACATCTTCTACCGTGGTATCATAGGTTGTGTTGCTGTCAAATTCAAAAGTATAATGTTTTTTATCTTGGCTTAATTTCCAAGATGCTTTCGTTGGTTTTAATTCTACTGTTGATTCTATGGTTGCTAATACCGTATTTGTGTCTTCTTTATATTGATATTTTATTTCTACTTTTGCCTCTTCTTGTACTGCTCTTACTTGATTTACTTGTTCTTTTGGTTCTGTTTCATCCATTGTTTCTGTTTCTTCTTGTTCTTGGTTTGTTTCATCTATTTTTTGATCTATTTCTTGTAAGATTGCTGCATAAGAATAGGCATTCATATTAACTAGAAATATAACAAGTATGACACTCAAAATTATTCTTTTTAATTGATTTGTCTTTTTTATCATAATTTAAAATCACTTCCTTAATATTTCTTATAGGCTATATTTATATCTGCATTTCCAACAATTCCATTTACTGTTCCAGTACTTGTATACTGCCATATTGTATAAGGGTACTTGTAATCTGTTACTTTCGCAAAATGTGCCATCCAGATATCATAACAATTTAAACGTTCTACTTCTAAATCATTTAAAAGCCAATTTTTATTAGCATATACCATTGGTTGATATCCAGCACTTCGAATCACTTCACAAAAAGCTATCATGATATTCGTTCTTAACTCTTTTGAAATTTTATCTGCCCTTCCTGTACCTACTGGCGTTCTTTCTGTATCAATTGCAATTGGATATTTAATTGGTACATTATATTTTGAAAGTAAGTTTAATGTATATTGAGCTTCTTCTCTTGCCTCTTGTATGGTAACCGCTTGTGAAAAGAAATAAAATCCTATATCCATTCCCACTTTCGTTGCTTGTATAACATTCGTAGAAAAGAATCTATCTTCTACTAGTGTTCCATCACTTGCCCAACCTCGATAGCCAACTCTTATTATAGCAAAATCATTTCCTGAATTTTTTACTGCTTGCCAATCTATTATTTTTTGGTGTTCTGATACATCAACCCCTTTATGGGTATCTTTATAATAATTAACAATAATAGTAACTTCTACTTGAATTCCATCTACATCAACAATTGGTGTGGTATAAATATTATTTGATGTGAAAACTTTGGTATACGTTTTTCTATCATCACTTAATTGCCATGTTGGTTTTGTTGGTTTCAATTCTTTATCCGAAACAATTTTTACGGTTACTTTTTCATTAGAATCATATAAGTATTTTACTGTTACATTAGGACCTTTAGGATATGTATATTCATGTTTTTTTAACTGTATTTTTATTTTTACCCAAGTTTCATTTCCATAAATATCTTGCAATGATGTTGCATATTCTTGATTGGTATAAAATGTTGTTGTATAACTTAATTGATCATCACTTAACTTCCAATTTACTTTCGTTGCTCCTAATTTTTCATTTGAATGTAAAATAACAGTAATAGAATCATCCTCATTATAAATATACTCTGTCGTAATTTTTGGGGCTTTATCATCAATCTGGGTTACATTAATTGTTATTGGAATAATATCTCCATATCTGTCTACTACAGTTGTATCATATGTTGTATTTCCACTAAATTCAAACGTATATTGTTTTCTATCTTCACTTAATTCCCAAGATATTTTCGTTGGCTGTAATGCTATATTGGATATTATAGTAGCTAATACTTTATTTGTATCTGTATTATATTTATATTCTACTTTTACTTCTGGCTTTATGATTTGTGTTACGTTAATCTTTACTTGAATCACATTTCCATAAATATCTTCTACTGTCGTATCATATGTTGTATTTTCACTAAATTCAAACATATATTGTTTTTTATCTTCGTTTAATTTCCACGATACTTTAGTTGGTTTTAACTCTATATCAGATATAATTGTAACAACTACGGTATTTGTTTCTTCCTTATATTTATAATCCAATTTTATTTTTGCCTTTTTTTCTTGGACTTGTGTGACGTTAATCGTTACTGGAATGATATTCCCATAAATATCTTCCACCGTAGTCTCATAAGTAGTATTTGCACTAAATTCAAACGTATAGTGTTTTTTATCTTGACTTAATTTCCACGATACTTTGGTTGGTTTTAATTCGATATCTGATATAATCGTAACCATAACCGTATTAGTTTTTTCTTGATATTGATAGTCCATTTCTATTTTTGCCTTTTTTTCTTGGACTTGTGTGACGTTAATCGTTACTGGAATGATATTCCCATAAATATCTTCTACTGTCGTATCATAAGTAGTATTTGCACTAAATTCAAACGTATAGTGTTTTTTATCCTCGCTTAATTTCCATGACACTTTGGTTGGTTTCAATTCATTATTAGACACCATAGTAGCAATTACAGTATTTGTCTCTTCCTTATATTGATACTCTATTTCTACTTTTGTTTTTTCTATTTGATTATTTAAGGCATAAGCTATGGTTATCATGTAAGATTGTAAAATTACTACTAAAATTACTATATCTAAAAATTTCCTTATGACTTTCATAACTAGCTCCTTTTCTTTATTCATCATAGCATAAAATAATTTTCCTTACAATAGTTTTTTAGCATTTCCAATATTTTCTAAGTGAAACAAAAAATAGCCATCCATTTCACATTCTTTTTGTATATTGCATTGCTCTAAATATTGTATAAATTTTATATTTTCCTTTTCTACGATAATCCAATCTAAATTTTTCTTTTGAACTATTTGCTTGAATTCCTCGTTTGAATAAATAGAAGAATCTACATATAACTGATTTAAGTTTTCTCTTTCTTGAATATCCTCCTCATTTTTTATTTTTCCTATATATAAACTTCTAGAATAAATTAATTTTATTTTGGAAGTAAGTTGTCTCATCGCCATATCATGTGGTTCTATTGGAGCTAGTACCACAATTTCTTCTTTTTCTTTTCCTTTTTCTAATAAGTAATTGGTTTGATTAATAACACTTTGTGGTATGTTTTCTAAATTTTCAATTATCGTTGCTTTTTGATATACAAATTTCCCTGAAAGAATAATAACTGCTAAACACCCTACAATAGTTGCTATTTTTATCTTTTTATTTTTTACTTTATCGATTATAATTACAATGCTATAAGCAATTGCAAATTCTATTGGCAATAACCATATAACACGCCAAAATGTAGCTGAACTTGTAAAATATTTAGCTATTATATCAGAAAACAAAGGATTCCATATGGTAACAAGATAGATTCCTTGTACATAACAAAAATATCTTTTAGCTTGTTTAGTCCCGAAAAATAAGATTATAATAGTAGCTATGACATAATAAATAAGATAACAATAACTATTATAGCTTTGTAAAGCTTCTAAAATACTTACTTCATCTTTTGGCACCTCAAAGGCTCCCTGTCCATTTAAGCTTATAACTATATAAAGTAAAATATAAAAAATTACGGGAGCAAAAGATAATATTAACCACAAAATATCTTTTCCTTTTCCTTTGATTAATTTTAGTAATCCAAATGGAAGATAAACAAACGGTATTAGGAAAATAGCCGTTGAAGTTAGTGACATAGAAAATAAATTAGAAATGGCTAATAAAATAACATTCTCTTTTTTTATTTTTTTATCCATTCGAATTAAATTAGCCAAAATCATAGAAATTCCTATATTTAAAAATATGGCTTTTCCTTGCCAAGGTTTTATGAATAAAGCTCCCGCCCTAAATTTGCTAGAAAATCCAGTAAATAATAGGATTACTGATAATATTATTAAAAAGATTTTAGCATTTTTGTCTTTCATAAAAAATTTTGCAAAATAATAAAAAGACAAATAAGCCAAAGCGATTACAAAAACAGGAAAAATAGAATGACACATAACAGCTGCATTCACATTGGCTATTTTAGAAAATATTGCAATTTGTAATTCAAAAGATGGAATTTGTTCTGTTACCGATAATAAAGTACTATCTGTTTGATAGCCCATACTTGGTTCTTCTCTATAAATAGATTCACTATCTATACTAGTTTGACTTAAACTTACATAAAATGAATCATCTGGATTCCACTTAAAAAAGACAATGGCAAGTATTATTTGTATTCCTACTAATGCAAATACAATTGCTGTAAATCCTAAATTTTCATTTCTTTTATAATCGTTCTTTGGAAAGAAAAAAGAAGCCATCATTCCTATCATATCTATTATGATAACTAGGTAAAAGGCTACATTAAAAGATGTATGGCATAGTATACAAGGGGTTAATAAAAGTTGATTTAACCCCAATAATACTATAAAGCCATACAAAAAATTCAAATTTCTATTCTTATTTTTAGTAAAATAACTTACTATACTACCTAATCTATAAATTATAAAAGAAAATCCTAGTATAAATAAAACACCGTTTACTATTATCATTGGTTACTTATTTCCTTTCATTGTTCGTTTTTAACTGTAATTAATGCTTCTTTTATTACTTTATCCATATCATAATATTTGTAATTTCCTAGTCTTCCTCCAAAAATTACATTTTCTTCTTTATCGGCTAATTTTCTATATTTTTCAAATAAGACATTATTTTTCTCGTCATTTACTGGATAATAAGCCTCATCTCCCAAATTCCAATTCATAGGATACTCTTTTGTAATAACCGTTCCTTTGCAATGATTAAATTCAAAATGTTTATGTTCGATGATTCTAGTATATTTTTCATTGTGACTTGTATAATTTACAACTGCATTCCCTTGATAATTATCTATATCTTCATAGATTTCATTTTCAAATTTTAAGGAACGCCATTCTAAATTACCATATTGATAACCAAAATATTCATCTATCATTCCAGTATACAAAATTTTATCTGCTAAATCTTTATATTTTTCTTTGTTTTTTAGATAGTCAATTCCTAGTTCTACATCCACATTTGATAGCATTTTTTCAATAATAACATTATACCCACCTATAGGAATTCCCTGATAGATATCATTAAAATAATTATTATCATAAATAAATCTAACAGGCAATCTTTTTATGATAAAGGCAGGTAAGTTTTTGCAATCTCTTCCCCATTGTTTTTCTGTATATTCTTTTACTAATTTTAAATAAATATCTTTCCCTACTAATGAAATAGCTTGTTCTTCTAAATTTTGAGGATTGTCCACACCATATTCTTTTTTCTGTTCTTCAATTTTTTGTTTTGCTTCTTCTGGTGTAACAATTCCCCATAGTTTTGAAAATGTATTCATATTAAAAGGCAAATTGTAAATTTCTCCTTTATAATTTGCAATAGGGGAATTTACATAGTTATTAAACTCTACAAATTGATTGACATATTTCCATATTTCTTTATCACTAGTATGGAAGATATGGGCACCATATTTATGGACATTTATGTCATTTATTTTTTCACAATAAACATTTCCTCCTATATGATTTCTTCTATCAATTACTAAACATTTTTTCCCTTGTTTGCTCATTTCATAAGCAAAAGTGGATCCAAATAGCCCTGCTCCTACAATTAAATAATCATACTTTTTCATAATTTCCTCCATTAATTTAATCCTAAATATTGATTCCAAAACTCTAAATTAGTTATTTCTTTCCATTTGTTTTTCCATTGTTCATTTATGTTATCATTTTCTTTGTTAATCAGTTTACAAATTTTTCTGTATTCTTTAAAGCAATGTTTCATCTTTTTATAATCTCTTGTTAAAGAATATTCTTTTTTGGTTTCTACATTAAACATTGTTATTTTTTTAGAAAATACGCTACTTACTGTTTTTACATTTGTTGTATAAATCTTTTCTTTTAAAAATTTAGGACATATATAACTAATCATTCCTAGTGCACAATGACATAGCGCTTTTATGATTGAAACATCTTTCATTTCATGTTCCAATACTATTTTACTATCTGTTACAGGATATTTTAACGATAGTAATTTCTTGTGTAGTTCTGCCCCATCTATTTTTTTAAATTCTTCTATGCCTGCACAAAAATCTTGATAAGCCATTAAAGACATTTCTGCTTCTGAATATTTATATTGAGAAGTATAATATAGCAATAATACCAATAAATACATTTTCATGTGAAATTTACTATTTTTACCATATTTAGCATGCATAATCATCATATTTCTAACATTATAATAGATATTCGTCATTGGTCCTTTGTTAACTAGAGTTGGATGCCATACGGCTATCCCATTTAACAAAATTAAACCGTTTTGATTTCTTACTCCATATTCTGTGTCATCCATGTGAATAAAAATTGGTAATGGTAAATTATCTTCTGTAATTACTTTCGTTGGAATACAACAATAGAACCAGCCATTAAAATTTACTTCTTCTTCTACTTCATTAAATAGCACATTTTTTTCTTTTCTTAAATCTAAATTTTCTTTTCTAACAATTCTTTTGTTTTCCCATTTTTCTCCCGAAGTAGCCTGTTTATACATTTCATCTTGGAAAAACATAGCTCCACCAATCATACTTTTCTCATATTCTTTTTTCAATAATACTAAAAATGTATAATTTCTCTCTATGGCTGTTGGTTCAAATGTAATATCATCATCCATTAAAATACAATGGGTTATCTTTTTATCACTTCTATAAATCGATTCTATTAATCCTCGTGTAAATCCTCCTGATCCTCCCACATTTTTATTTCTAATGTAGTGAATATTTTCATGTTTAAATTCATTCTCATCTAATGTGTGTGCATTATCTACAATAAATATATCAATTTGATTATTATTTTTTAATACCTTTTCCTCTAATCTTTTTACATTTTTTCTTACAAATTCTTCTCTTTTAAATGTACAAATACAAATTCCTAGGTATACGTCGTTTTTCTTATTTTCTGATACTTCTGTTTCATAAGCTCCATCCAAAATTTTAAAGTGGTTTGTCGTTTCTATTTCAAAATTAATATTTCCTTTTAAATCTAAATTGTTAATTGGTATGGTAATTATTTTTTCTTCTTTTTCATCTATCTCTTTCGTTTCTAGTATCTCATTTTTTATCGCTTGATTTTCAAGATAGCTATTTTTTACCACAATTTTTCCTTTTCCAGAAATTTTTAACTTAATCTTTAGATTCTCTAAATTCGTATATTTTTTCCACTTTTCTATAGAAAAAGAATTAAAATAGGTATTAAATTGTATGGTTTCTCCTTCTTTTTCCAAATCTCCCCTATAATAAAGTTCTTTTTCGTCACATAAGTCTTCTTTTGGAAATATTATTTTTTGTAGTATCATGTTATCCTCCTCATATTTTTATTATTTCAACTTCTCGATTTAATTGTTTTATTTTTTTATATAATTCTTGTACTTTACCATCTTCTACTGGAGTAAATTTTGTCATTGTTTTTCCCAGAGACGCATATTTACTTTCTGCTAAATTATGTATTTTAAAAATTTCAACTTTATTTGACTTGTACTTTTTTAATAATTCTAATATTTTTTCAACATTTTTTTCTTTTAAGGTGTACTCATTAACAAGTGGTATTCTAAAAATATCCACTTGTGCTTTTTTTGTTAAAAGTTGTAAATTCTTTTCATATAGCTCAACATTTCCATTTAATACTTTTTGATTTTCTTCTTTATCCAATATTTTAATATCCACAATAAATTCATCTATATAGGAAATGGCTAATTCTACTAATTCGTTTGGAACTTGTAGGGCTGTTTCGATACACATATTTATGTTTTCTTCTTTTAATTTTTTTAACACTGGTTCTAATGCTTGTATTTGTAATAACGGTTCTCCTCCTGAAAAAGTAACACCACCTTGATTTACTTGATAATATGACTTGTCTTTCCTAATTTCTTGTAATAATTTTTCTGGTTCGATATCATATCCAAATATCCCTTGTTCACCTGTGTTATTATTTACATATTCATTTTTATTAAAATCGATATTTTCTGGATTAGCACACCAGGGACATTTCAAATTGCAACCTTTTAAAAAGACTGTTGTTCTAATCCCTGGTCCATCATTTAAGCTAAACCTTTGAATATTCGTAACTCTTACCTTCATTTCTTAGAGCCCTTTCTATTAGTAAATTTTGATAGTTTTCTGGTAAATCATTAAAATAAGCACTAAATCCCCATACTCTTACAATCAAATCTTGGTATTCTTTTGGGTTAGCTTTTGCCTTTATTAATATTTCACTACTTGTAACATTCATCTGCATTTGGAAAAATCCAAGTGAGATACTTAACATTAAGAAATCTACCATTTTATCAAAATGTTCTTCGATAAAAGATGGAGTTATCATAAAGTCTATGACATTTCCATTAAATCGATGACCATCATATTCTAATTTAGAAGCAAATTGTATCAATTCTGTATAAGCAGTAGATGCTTTATCTGTTGAAATATGTGTTCCAAATGGTTCGCCATTTTTCCTTCCATCTAAAGAAGCTGGACAATTTTGTGACTTAATGATATAGGTTGGAGCACTATACCCTATTTTTATTTTTCCTCCCCATATATTTTTCTCTTTTTCTAATACTTCATTGGCATATCCAGTAATTGTATTGGTTAATTCAATAACACTTGTGTCGTCTACGCCAAATCGAATAGGTTGTTTTTTTAATTCTTCTACTACTTTTTGGTTTCCTTCAAAATTTTCTTTTCTCATTTGATTTAGCTCTGACAAAGTGTATTTTTTCTCTTCAAAAACTAATTTTTGAATATTACAAATTGCATTTACAGTATTAGATAAAGAAACAGTTGTTAATCCACAATCATGATAAATAGCTCCACCTTCTGCTACATCTTTTAAGGTTTCTTTGGTTCCATCGACAAATAGAGAAAGCAATGGTGCTTTTTCCCATTGTATTTGGTTGATATTGGTTACAAAATCTTTTATATACTTTTGTAAATAACTTTTGTATTTTTCTAATAATTGTTCTGTATTTTTTATCTCTTCTAGGTTTTCTGTGTCAAGCATATGATTCAAAGGCTCTATCCATACTAAAGAATCTATGTTATTTGGTGCTACGGATTTTCCTAAAATAAGAGGTTCCCAACAAGCAGAAGTAACATAGTTGTATGCATCTTCTTCTTGATAACCTGCTTTCATTAACGTTGGAATTATTACCTCATCATTGGATAATAGTGGACAACCAATTCCTGTTTTGATACATTTTAAAGCTAATTCCATTAATTCTCTTGGCATTTTGTTCGATACTCTTAACAAAACTTTTGGATCTGGAAGCTTTAATTCCTTAATGGCTTCTATAAAACAGGAAGTTAAATCATTTGAAAAATATTTTCCATTAGGTTGTTGTCCTCCTAAAATAATGATTTGTCCTGTATCTCCCATTAATACACTACTTTTTAACCAGTATTTTTCATGTAATATTCTCATAAATGATTTAATTTGTTCTTTTGCCTTTTCTTTATCAATAATCCCTTCTGATTTATCTTGTTCATATAGTTCATTTAAAATCTTGTCTAACCTGCCTAATCCTAATAAAGTATGATTTGTCTGCCATAATAGTTGATTATAAAATAATATTCTTTGCATTGCTTCTTCGAAAGTAGTTGCTTTTTGTGTTTTCATATTTTCAAAATAAGTTACAAGTTTCTCCTTGTCATTTCGCTTACTCTTTTTTATCGCTTTTATCTCTTTGTCTATCAATTCCTCGATAGCACAAATTGTGATTTGTTGACTTCTTTTAAATTCTGATTCTTCTAATTGATCTATTTCTTGTTTTAAGTCTTTTATGGAAGTATTAATCACCTTTCCATTATCAATCGTTGTGTTGTTGATTTCTATCTTTTCAGTAACAAGTGTTTTATATTCATCTAAACTATATACAAAATTTTCTTCTTCATTTATTTTTATTTTTACTTTTTGGAATAATTTTTGTATTTGTTCTTCTCTTGGTATTTTTGTGCTTGGTGCATAAAATTTAAATATCGCTTTCGCCGAAAAAATTGCTGTTTTTACTATACTTTTTGAGCCTCTATAATATTTATACAATAAATATAGAAATACAATAATTTTTTTACTTGCCACTTTTAAAAGAATTTTTTTGATTAGTTCCATTTAATTCTCCTTTCCAAGCGTTATTTTCGCTTTTATGGTATTCTTTACTTGTTGAATAATATTATGTAAAAATTCATATTTCAAAAGAAATAACATTATTATATATATTATGCCACCTATTACAATTTCAATTAATGTATTTACAGCTGTTTTTTCTAGGAAGTTGTCAATTAAAAATACTCCGACAAACATTATAATTCCACTTATCCAGCATTTCCAAGAAATTTTTAATATTTCTAATAAATTCATTTTATCTTTTAAATAGCTTAATTGTACTATTAAGATGGTCGTTTCTGCTAATACAGAAGCTATGGCTGCCCCTATTGCTCCCGTAAGCGGAATCAAAATCAGATTGAAAATGACATTTATTATAGCTCCTATCACAACTGATTTTGTAAATAGTTTTTCATTTCCTGTTTGAATCAAATATTGAATTCCTGTTATGTTGTTTAATCCTATAGCTAAAATGATTGGACTTGTTGCTATTAAAATTCCAACAACTGGTTTAAACTCTTCCCCAAAAAACCATGGTACAAATCCTTTGGTAATCGCAATTAAGCCAAGCATCATTGGAATTCCCAAAAACCAAGCAAAATGAAAGGATTGTTGTAAACATTTACTGATTTCTTCTTTTTTGCCTTTTGCATATTCACTTGCTATTCTAGAGCTCATTACTGTTCCTAGTGCTGTAACTACCATAGTCATGGCTCTAACAATTTTCTGTGCTTGTTCATAATAGCCTACTTCTGCCATATTATTTGTCATAACTCCAATCATTGTTTTATCTAACACTGTATAAATTTGAACTGCTATTTGTGGTATAAATAAAAGAATTGCTGGTTTTATATGTTTTTTTAATTTTAAAGTTTTGATTTCTATTTTTTCTAAATATTTAGGAAGATAAAACCATAAAGAAAAGTTTCCTATTAATTCTGCTCCTACATAAATCAAAAAATATTTCCATAAGTCCCCTACTTGTTTAACTAATGTAAAAATTAATACTAAACTTAAGGCTTTTACAATCATATTTCTGATTACCGTTTTATCAAACTCTTCTATTCCTTGAAACAACCAGCTTATATCAAAAACGGCAGCTATTATTTGAAGTAATAAAATTCTATAATATAATGTATATTCCCCTTGTATTCCAAAAATAAAGTAAAATAACATCATGGATATTATTAGAAAAAAGGCTCTTACAATTATAATTTCCCAGAATACTTTTGTACGCTGTTTTTTATCATTTTGTAAGTAAGCAATTTCCCTTTGACCATACATTGCTATCCCAAGAGAACCAAATAAAATGAAATAAGTAACAATGGATGAGGTATATCCATATATTCCAATCGGTTCTGCTCCTAATACTCTGGATAAATAAGGTGTTGTAATAAGTGGTAATACTATAGTTAATAATTGATAAGTTAGATTATAGATATAGTTTTTCGCAATGCTCTTCTTCACTTTAATTTTCCTTCCTAACATCGTTTTTATTCTGGTTTCCAACCTGGTTTGTAAATTTCATGTAATCCTGTCTTTTTTGCTTTAGCATCTTTTACCGCTTCTTTTATCATTTTATAGCCATATTTTTTATGTTTTCCAAATAGGAAAACAGCTACTTTAAATTTAAATGGTACTTCTAAACAAGCCACTTGAAAATATTTTTCATCAAAATTACAACGTATAAAATCCAAAGTATTTCTTACTAAATAATATAATTTCCATTTCACGATTTCGCTCATTTGGCTATGTGGAGCATCATGCACCACTTGCACAGATGGTAAGCATATAATCTTACCTAATTTTGATAAACGATAGCTATGTTCCGTATCATCATAATATATAAAATAATCTTTTTTCGTTAGTTCTGTTTGTTTTAACTTTTCTTTGTTAATCATCGTTCCTACATAAGAAAATGCATTAATTTCAAAAGTTTCTTTTTTATACTGTTTTGGTTTTGAATAAGGTTGTGCTACTCGATGAAAAAATGTCGTATTAATTTTTCTTCTATGAGAACAATCAATAGTTTTTCCATCACTTTTCATAACAGCTCCACAAATTGCAGATATTTCATCTTTTTCTTGCGAATGCTCTAATAAGTAGTTTTGGATTAATTCAAAAGCATTTTCTTTTGGATAAGCATCATCATCTGCTACCCATATCCACTGGGCATCTAATTCTAAACTGTTTTTTAATCCTTCGTAAAATCCTCCACTTCCTCCTGTGTTTTTAGTTAAGTTTATTACTTTTTTTTGTATGGTAGTTTCTTCTTTTTGCCAAATTTCTAAATATTGTTTTGTATCATCTGTACTATTGTTATTTATTACTAAAATATATTGTGGTTTTATAGTTTGATTCTCATAAGATTTTAATGCAATTTTTAATTTATCTAATCGATTATATGTTACAATTACGACTCCTATTTCCATTTTTTATCCCTCTTCTAGAATTTAATATCTATCTTTAATTTATCTACTAAAAAACGATAAACTTTAATATATACCATTGGAATTCCCCATTTGTAAAATAATGATACTCCCCAAAATGCTATATGCTTTAATCCTTTTTTAATTGAATATCTTAATGTTAAAAACGGTGATTTACGCCAATTTGAAAAATGTTCATCTAAATATTGAATTGTTTCTTTTAGCATTTTTTTCATATCAACAGTTGTATCATAGGATACACGATACATAACAGATGTTCCTAGATGTAAAAAAGCAAACGTATCTAAAATAAATTTCATTTTCTCATATTGATTATGTTTTATGTATAAGTCTTTTACTTCTAATAAGTATTTTTTTAAGTTATTCACATCTTCCTCATTTACAGTATGAATTTGTGAATCATATCTTAAATAGTAATGATATAATACATCTGGTATAAATGCTATTTTATGCATTTTTGTATAACAACTTGCTAAAAACATCGTATCATTAAATCCTCTAAATGGTAAAAATCTTAATTCTTTTATTTTTTCTCTTTTGTAGATTTTGTTCCAAGGTGCGGGATTTATAAATAATAAATAATCATCCTTTGGATTAATGTTTTTTACTGTATTTCCAAAGTTAGTCATATTAGTTGCTACTACTTGATTTGTTTTTAAATCAATTCTTTCAAATCCACAAACCGCTAAATCAGCATCGTTGTTTTTTGCAGTTTGATATAATTTTTCTGCCCAATTTGGTTCTACCCAATCATCAGTATCCACAAAAGTAACATATTCTCCTATAGCTCTTTCTAGTCCGTAATTTCTAGCTGTAAATTCTCCTCCGTTTTCTTTATGAAAGGCCTTTATTTTATTGGGATACATTTGAGCATACTCCTCTATGATTTTAGGTGCTGAATCTTTTGAGCCATCGTCTACACATAAGATTTCTATATCTTGCATAGTTTGATTTACTAATGCATCTAAACATCTTGGTAAATATTTTTCTAAATTATATACTGCTACTACAATGGATAATTTTATTGCTTTATTCTCCATTATGTTTCTCCTCTAATTCTTCTACTCTTTTTTTTAAGATAGAAATTTCTTGAATAATTGATATATTTTGATTATGTTCTTTGGATATTTGCATTGTTAGATCAAACAGTAAATATAACAATATGAAAATAGCTATACTAAATATCATATTAATTGGCATTTCAAATCCCAACTTATAAGAAATATCTTCTACTAAATTAGGAATTAATAGCGATATAATTAATATTACTCCTGTAATAGACCAAAATATAAGATAATTAATTCTCATTCCCTTTCTTTTAACTGCTTTTAAAATACAAAAAAGATAAATTAGTAAAATTAGAATTAATGCTATTTTTAAGGACATCTGCATTATTTTTTTCCTCTCTTTCTTCGAAAACTAATACTATCAATAATAATTGCTAATATGACTTTTATCATATAATCTGCTGGTTTCCAAAATCTTATAGAAGAATTTCCTGCAAGTCTTTCATTCATACTAACTGATACTTCTTTTACACGATAACCATTTACTAACAGCGAAACTGTTGATTCTGGTTCAGGATATTCTGTAGGATAGTTTGTAGCAAATTCTTCTATTACTTTTTTGTTAACTGCTCGAAATCCAGAGGTTGGATCTGTAATCTTTTTCCCTGTAAAAATTTTGATAAATATTGATATAATATTGGAACCAAATCTTCTCATAAAAGTTGATTGAAATTTACTTGTTTTTTTATCTAAATATCTAGTTCCAATAGACATATCTGCTTGTCCTTGCACTAATGGTTCACAAATTTTTGTGACATAATTCATATCATGTTGTCCATCTCCATCAAATTGTACCGCAATATCATAATTATTTTCATTAGCATATTTATATCCTGTTTGGACAGCTCCACCTATTCCTAAATTGTGAATTAAGTGAATATGATTTATTTTATTTTCTTTTAAAATATTTAATGTATTATCTGTGGAGCCATCATCAATCACGATATAATCTATTTCTTGTGAATATGCTTTTATTTTTTCAATCGTTCGTTTTATATTTTCTTGTTCGTTGAATGCTGGTATAATTAATAATATTTTCACTTCTTTTCCCCTTTTCATTTTGTGTAATGCTTTTTTCTATATATTCCAGAAAAGACAATAATAATATATGCTAAAAACATCGGTATCATAGCAGGTGTTGTATATCTATCTATTGGTGCTCCTAATACCACATGAAGTAATACATGTAAAAAGCTAAAGGATAATAATATGATTAATAAATTATAAATATTATTTTTTCTGTTATTTTTTTCTTTTCTTTGTTTGATACTTTTTATTATCGTTATTACCAACATAATTGGTAAGATTAGAAATGCAATTTTAGTAATAAAATTAACACTTATTTCTAAAGATCTTAAAACAGTATTTACACTCGTAATTGGTTGTCTATTATCTACAAATGGCTCTTGATATTTTCTTAAACTTTTTTTCACATAAAAAGTATTAGATTGTATCTTATTAAATATATTAAAAGCAATCGTTTCATGTTCTGCTGCACCAAATAAATTAATTTCTGTACTTGGTATTGGAGAAATTCCATCAAAAGTTATATCAAATACATCTATCATAGATAAATAATTGATTAAATAGCTTTTAATAATCGTGGTAGGTGTTGTGAAAGCCGTTTTTATATAAAATTTTACGCAATCTAGGAAGTTTTGAGTTTCTGATTTAGAAAATAGAACCATATCTTTTCCCTTAGCATTATTATTTTGATATATTCTATAACTCTTATATTCTGATTCCTGATTTATTATTTTATTGATTTCTTCTTTGTCTTTTTCACTTATATTAAGCTCTTCAATCGCTTCTAAATTAAGTTCTTTTTCTGGTTCCTCTTTTTCTGTTTCCTCTATTTCTTCCTCCATTTCTTTTAGTTTATCTTCTGGATCTTCTTCTATTTCTATTTCCGTTACATCTTTTAATTGATTTATACCACATAAGATTCCTCGATTAATAAATCCAGAGGTCTTTTTATCATCTGATATTTTTACCTTTCCTATTTCTAATACTTTATTCCAAACAGCCAAACTAACAAATAACAAAATAAGGCAAAATAGTACTGTAATACTTCTTTGCAATATATTTTTCCAATTAAAGTTTCTACAAATTGAAATAATAGCAGCTATGATTACTGGAAACAAACCAGCTGATACATATGGTTGTTTTAAATGCCATGCAAATACAGTTGTAAATCCAAAGAAAAGTGTATATAAAATATATTTAGCTTTACTTTTTATAAAATCACATTGTAACCACTTCCAAGAAAGATAACAAGTAATAACTCCCAAGGTAACAGCCACAAATTCTGTTAATAATACATGATAATAGCCATATACAATCGGATTAAATACAATTAACACCATTATAGCAATAATAAAGAAAATTCTTTTTTTGTTATTAGGACATAATTTCATTTCTTTATTGGTATCTCTTAATATCAAATAAGAAAAGCCTAGCATTGCTAAATAAAATAGAAACATTAATATTAAAAGTCCATCTGCATTTTTTCCTATTAAAATATTGGAAAGATAGACAATAAGAGGAAAGACAATTCCTCTTGACATAGCCCAATTAGAAAAAGCATCATTTGGACTTAATAAATCTGCTAACCATAAATAATGAGATGAGTCCCATGTTATAATAGGAGAATACGAAAAAAATATAATAGCTAATAAAATAATTCCTCCTAATATAAGATATTTCTTTTTTTCCTTCATTGATAGTCCTCCTTAATCGTTAATCAATTTTTTTAAGAAATTTTTCACTTTATTTTTTAATGTTTTAGGAAATAAACTAAGTATTTTAATATATATTTTTCTTTTTGTACTAACTTCTTCTGGTTGTGCAATATTTTTTTCGACTAGCATTTCTTCTGAAACATTCCATTTTTGTGATGCTTCTTTTTCTATGTCTGTTAAAATAACTTGTTGTTTTTTTACATTTCTAAAATATTCTATGTATTTTTGTATTTTATTATCCACATCAAACTCTAATGATTTTTGTAAAGCATTTTGACGCATTCTATTTAATTCTTCTCTATTTTCTAATAAGTATTCTACTTTTTCTATATATTTATCTGCATTATTAACTTCTTTTATAATAAAAGCATTTTCTTTATCTATAGCATATTCATCTATTCCAAAAGATTCTGCAAGAATTGGAACTGCTCCTGCTGCCATTGCTTCTAGTGGCATTAATCCAAAACCTTCCATTAAAGATGCATCAATAAAAATATCTGTATTTTTTAGAATATTACCAATTTGCTTTCTATCCAATGGTCCTTGATAGAAATTAATTTTTATATTACTGTTATTGATAGGAAACATCGTTTCATTTTTATAAATAACATTGATTTCTATATTGTAGTCTTTTAAGGTTAATTTCTTTAAAATTTCCTTTAAGATAAAATCTCCTTTTAAAAAAGTATCACGGAAACTCATAGTGATTTGTATCTTTTCATTTATTTTTTTCTTTTCTTGGTATAATAAATCAACATTAATTCCATTTTGTATAACCACTGCTTCTTTGTTAAAATTTTCTTTGCATTTTTGTTGTAAAAAATGAGATATTGCTAAAATATTTTGGCTATTTCTACAAGCTAATTCTGCCCATGTATATATTTCTCCATTATCAAAACACACTTCATGTCCTTGTAAGAAATTAACTGATGGAATATCATAATATCTTGCTATTGCTTCACAATAAAAAATACTTGGATAAATAGTTCCTACTATACATTTTGGTTTTACATTTTTTATATTTTTCATAAAGGTAGGAGTAAATAGCATAATTTCTTTGTATTCATGCATTCTTTCGGTCAAGATATTAGCAAAACATCCATTGATATTTAAGTAGTTAACAATATCTACGACAACATGTACTCCCCCTGCATTTTGATGAATATCTGGTAAGAAAAATAAAACTTCTGGTTCAGGTTTTTGTTTTATTTTTAAGTTATCTTTAATATATTTTATTGGGTCATTTTTTTGATATTCTGCCATCTTCTTCTCATATTCTTTCCCCCAACGTTCAAAAAATATGCTTCTATTGTGCTCTAATTTTTTTTGTTTTTCTGGGCTAGTTCCAAAAGAGACTTCTGATTTATGATACACATAAGTGTCAATGGCAACTTTTGCTTCAAAACCCTTACTATGAGCTTTAAATTGATAGTCTGTTTCATCTCCATACCCCATACCATAAACTTCATCTAGATACCCTACTTTATCTTTACATTCTTTTGTAATCATTAAACAATTTCCGACTACCGTACAAGCATCAAAATTCATACCTTTAAAATTTTCATAGAATAATTCATCAACTTGCATGTAGCTATAATTTTCGGGTATATCATAAGATAAATTTGCTGCATTACTTGAAATAGGACAAATTAATCCTATTTTTTTATTTTGTTCCATATGATCTATTAATTTAGGAATAGTATTTTTTGATAAGAGACAATCTGTATTTAATAATAAAATATAATCTGCCTCTGTTTTTTCCATGCCTTTATTTACATTTTTTATAAATCCTAGATTTTCTTCATTTTTGTAAATTTCTACATTTGGATATTTTCTCTTTAAATTTTCTAAGCATTGACAAGTCAATTCGTCTGAATTGTCATTCATTAAAAGTACTTTACCCATATATTCTCTAGGTGTATTTTTATATAATGCATATACACACATTTTCACCCATTCTGGCGAATTATATATGGGGATAATAATATCACACTTTTTCATTTTATTGTTTCATTCCTTTCTGTCATTTTTTACTTTTATCCTTATCATAGGAATATCTTTTCTTAAATTTGGATTAAAATAACAATCTTCTTTTTCAAATATCATTTTCCATTTGTCTTTTAATCTTTTTCCATCTTCTTTTAGTCTATCCTTTTTTTCTTTGGTCGTTTCATATCCTCTTGTTGTAGATTCAAAGTGATATGCTTGTACAAATGGATTCATTACAATTACTTTATTTTTTTGCCTTATCTTTAAACATAAATCTACATCATTATAGGCAACTGGAAATGCTTCATCAAGTCCATTTACCTCTTCATAATCTTTTTTAGAAATCATTAGCATTGCCCCTGTTACTGCATTAAAGTTTTGTGAAATTACATTTCTTGACATATATCCAGGATCTTCAGCTTCTAATCCCCAATTAACATGTCCTGCTACTCCTCCTGTTAACCCTAGTACAATTCCTGCATGTTGTACTTTTGAATTGGCATAAATTAATTTAGCACCAACAATACCTACATCCTTTCTTTGGCAATTTCCAAGCATCCTTTCCATCCAATTTTCAGTAATTATTTCTATATCATTATTTAATAGTACAATGTATTCCCCTGTTGCATTTTCTACTCCGAAATTATTTATTTTTGAATAATTAAATCCTTTTTCTACATATTTTAAAATTTTAATCTTTTCATTTTTTTCAATTTCTTTATAATATTCAAAAATTTCTTCTGTTTGACTATTGTTCTCTACAACAATAATTTCATAATTTTGATAAGTAGATTTATTTAAAATTGATTTAATACATTTTTCTAAATCACATTTATGGTCTTTGTTTGGTATAATAATTGAAATTTTAGGATTTCCAACAACTTCATATTCTATTTTATAAGTTCCTAAAACTTGAGCATCTTCTACTTTTGCTTTTACCTGTAGTCTTTCCAAATGTGCTTGTATAACTTTTTTAGCTGCTTCATAAGCATATGGTTTTGCTTTTGCCGATAAGGCTACAGATCTTTCATTCATTCTCCAATGATATAATATTTTTGGTATATGAACAATTTTATCCGTATATTCTGTTGCTCTAAAAATTAAATCATAGTCTTGGCTTCCATCGAATTCCTTTCGAAATCCTTCAATTTTATCCATTAAACTTTTTTTCAAAATAGAAAAATGACAAATATAATTATAACTCATTAATGTATCTGGTGCATAATCTGGCTTAAAATGTGGTCCTATCCTTTTTTCTTTATCCTCTAATAATTTGTCCTCATCTGTATAAATTAATTCTGCTTCTCTATTTTCATTTATCACTTTTACAATTTCATACAAAGAAAATGGTGGTAACATGTCATCATGATCCAATAATGCTATATAATCACCTGTTGCCAATTTCAATGCTTGATTAGAATTTTCAGAAATTCCTTTATTTTCATTTAGAAATTTATATTTTATTCTTTTGTCTTGTGTAACAAGTACTTTTACATATTCAAATTCTTTATCACTTCCATCTGCTAAACAAAGCTCCCAATTACTATATGTTTGTTCTAGCAAAGAATTAATTAATTCTTTCAAATATTTTTCCTTTGTATTATACATTGGAACTATTACACTTATTTTTGGCTCATAGGGAAATGAAAATCTCTTTTGTTTTTCTAATTCTTCTTGAGTTGGTTCATTGTTTTTTATCCATTTTTTATAATTTTTATTCTCTTGTATGTTAATTCTTCTAGATAATATTTTTTTTATTGTTTTAAGAATTCCATTTTTCTTATAATATTCTATTGCTTTTTCAATTTGAAATTTAAAATTCATTATTTGTTCCCTTTCTGAAAAAATTTTTTATTTTTCTCATAACTCTCCATAACAAGTGTTTTTCGAATTCAGTAACTAATACCATATATTTTTGTTCTAATTCATCTTTTTCTTTTACAGTTTTCTCTAATTGTAACTCTAAATCTTTATTTTGTGATTGTAGTTCGATAATATCTTTTACTTTTCTTTCATCTAACTGTTCTAAATTTCGATATACTTTACTTATTTCATTCTTATATTTCATAACAGTTTGTTCATCTAATATTTCTTTTTGTATTTTTTCTTCTAATTTATCAAAGTAATTAACGTATTCTTCTAATTTAAAATGATTGATAATATCTTTTTTACTTATCTTTTTTTCTAATTCTTCTTTGTTGTAAGTATATAAATTATTTATCGCCCTATATAGTATGAATTCTAATGGAATATTCTCAAAATACCATTCTTGATCATAGAATAAATATTCATCTTCATAAAAAATATTTTCAAAAGACAAATCAATATATCCATCTTTTACAAAATCCATTTTTTCTTTAATTTCTTGTGGTACGTCGATTTCATAAACTTCAAATATATCTTTTCCTTCTGATTTCATTTTGTTTAATCTAGCTTGAATATAATGATACCAATTCTCAATTTCTTGATAAAGCTCTTCTATTTCTCCATTCATAATTTTATTAATCAGTTTTTTATCTAGTTCTTCTACATGTTGAACCGTACTGATTATTCTATCTTCTTGTACTTTATCTATTATACTGAAATTTAATTTTTTTAAGTTTTCTATGTTTTCTTTTATCTTTTGTATATGTTTTTTTGCTAAATCTGTTTGGGCTATTTTTTCTACTTCTTCTGGTTTCATTATTAATATAAGTTTATAATCATCTTTTCTAAAATTATTATAGTTTATAAATTTAATATCATTATCTATATTTCCATTTGAGATTTCAACCAGATAAGAATTTGCAAAGTCTTGGAATCTTTCCATATCACAGATTTGTTTCATTACATTAATTTCATTATAAAGAATTTTACTGTTTTTATCATAACTTACTGGATAGACAATTTTACTATGATTTGACTTTGGTAGGAAATCATCTGTATAGATTGAATTTGCTACTCTATAATTTGGTACTGGATAATAAAATTTATAATTTGTGTACTCTGCTTCTTTTATAAATTTTTCTATTTCACTTTTTAAAAGCAAATTTGGCTCTTTATTTCTAATTTTACTCTCTAGTCCATTAAATATTTGGAAATAATGTTTACTTTTATTTCCAACAAAGTATTGTATTCCCAATCTATTATCAATGGCTAATAATATCGTTCCATCTGGTTTCAAATGTTTTTTTAATTGTTTTAATAGTTCACTGTATGGCTTATTCCCTTTTATCATGGTAGTTGCATACTCATAAGTTCCAATTAAAGTAATATAGTCATATTGTCCTTCCCATTTTAGGTCTTTTATAGATGTTTGTTTTAATTGTATTTTGAAATCTAATTTTTCTAAAATGGTTTCCTCATCATAAATTTCTAGTACTTCTGCATTTTCCTTAAATGGATACCATTTCAATATGTTTGTATCAAATTTCATAAACTATCCCTTTCTATAAATTATTTTTGCTATCTTAGGCATATTTAAGATGATAAAATTAGCTAGGAAGTATGTAAATGTTTCATAATGATACATTTTATAAAATAAATACCAGTTTTTAAAATTTATGGTTTTTATTTCTTTTAAACTTTTAAAATATTTTAACGCTTCCCCATTTTCCTTTCTTTGCTTCTCATCAAATAATTCTGGATGTTCTTGTAATAAAGTAAAATGGTCTATTTTTACATCTATAAATAGATTTCTGATTTTTTCCAAAGATTTTAGTTCTTTGCTTTTCATTTTATATCCTACTTGATTACTTTCATGCTGTCTATATTTTACATATGGTTCTTTTAAATAAGATATTTTTCCTTTTAAACTAACTACTATTGCAATCCAATAATCATGAATTAGGTATTTTGAATTTTTTGGGATTGGTAAAATATAAGGAAGAAATTCTTTTTTTGAAAGAATTGTACAACCAGTAATATAATTGTTTAATCTTAATCCTTCACATTTTTTATCTTTTTTTATCTTTTTATTTAGCTTTTTATTTTTCCAAAAAGAATCTGCTATTTTATCTCCTTTTTCATCAATGAGTATTAAATCACAAAATACTAAATCCGAATCATTTTCTTTCATGTTGGCAAGGCTTTTTTCTATCTTATTTGGCAACCATATATCATCCTGGTCTGCTAAAGCATATAATTCATTCTCCACTTTTTTTAATAAAAATTCAAAATTTTTAACATATCCCATGTTTTCTTCTTGATAATATACTTTAATTCTATTATCTTTTTGTTCAAATTCTCTTAATATTTTTTTCGTATTATCAGTTGAAGCATCATCTGATATAATTAATCTAAAATTTGTATGAGTTTGTTGTAATATACTTTCAATTTGTTCTTTTACATAGGTTTCTCCATTATAGGTTGCCATTAAAATATCAATTTGTTCCATCCTTACCTCTTATTTTAATATATTTTTTAACTTTCTAATAGGCTCTGTTAATTTCCAAGTTCTTGAATCTTGCATTCCCAAAATTACTTTATTTAATTCATTGATTGTTTCTTTTAGTTCAAGATTCTCTTTTTTTAATTCTTCTACCTGTTCAGCTTGATTGCCATCTTTTCTATAAATTAATGGTTTAAAATATTCTGTATTATTTAAGTTGAATATAACTGATTTATCTTTTGGTTTAATCATTTCATATTCTTTTTTTAACATCCATTCTTTTAATATTTTTGCATATTCTTCTAAAGAAGTATTCATATCAACATTTTTGATTTTCATGTCAATTAATTTCTTTTTATAATCATCTCTAAAATCTAATTTTTGTATTAAAGCATGATAGAGTAATGTATAAAAATAATTTTCTATATTTAAAGTATAAAAACCTTTTTCATTATAGATTCTATTGCGTAATATATCTTTTTCCATTTGTTCACAATAGTAATTATCACCTATGCTTCTCAAATCAAAATATGCAATTCTATCTTCTACTTTTGTTTTATAATGTACCCTATATTCTTCTTCAAATACAGGTTTTGCATTTAATATATATTTAGTTTCTTCTAGTGATTCACATATAATGTCAATATCATTATGATCTTTTTCATAGATTTCATCTGGTAATGATTCATAATTTCTTAATATGGCATAATTCACACAATTATTTAAAGCATAAAACATATCAGATACACTATTCCACTTTTCTGCTCCAAACAAATTACATTTAAGTTCTTGAATTTTGCCATCCCATAAATTGTTATTTTCTTTTAGAAAATCTTTGATATTTTTTCCTAATAATAATGTTAAATCGTGATTTGTTTCTGCTTCATCATTGGTTCCATGAACTCTATCTCCACCGCCTGTTAATTCTCTATACATAGTTTTTTTATCAAACATATTAACATTAACCGTTTTTTCTCCTTTAGTTGTTAGTCTTTGTTCATAGATAGGATTCTTTACTTTAATGATAATTAGAAGAAATTTTCCGTTTCCACAATAGGTTTCTTTTCTACAATCTTTTGGCAATTTTGTTCCATAAAATCTTGACATGTTTTTTGTAAATTTTTCTTTTTCCCATTCTATTTCATATAATCTAATAATTTCAAAATTGCTTTTTATATCTTCTAGTATCTCCTCTTGTTTTTCTCTTCCATTTTCCCATATGATAAATAAATGTAATTCTTCTTTCATAATCTTTCCTTTTTCTAATTGATTTCTTTAAAATTTAATTTCGTATCAAATTCATAATATCCAACTACTGGATTTTTAGATAATACTTCAAATATTAGTGCATCATAATTTCGATTGATTGGAATTAATTCTCCATTTGGTCCATATTTGCTACAACTTAAAGATAAAGTGTATTTTCCTGGTGCTAATTTTATTTTTTGCTTAAATTCACACATATATTCTTTTCCTTTTTGACATTTTCCTGTATATAGTTTTTGCAGATTAGTATTTGTTCCACAGATTTCTTTTCCACTAAAATCTTTCACCGTAATAGAAAAAGTTGGGCATTCTACATCTTGATAGAATTTTGCTTTTAATCGAATTGCAATTTCTTCATCATTATCAATAATGGAAGTGAATTCTTCTTTTTCATTAAATATACCATAATCATAAATTTCTGCTTCTTCGTTTCCATAAATAATAATATCTGGATTTAAATCGAAATTACTTTTCCATAAACTACTATCAATTTTTTCTTTTGGCATTGCTTTTTTTTCTTTTTCTAACATTCCTGTTATTAATTTTTTATAATTTTCTACTCCTTCTTTTGTTTCGCCATCAAAGATTTTCTTTCCTTCTTCTAAAATAATGGCTCTATTGCAGTTTTCTATTACAGAACCGACATTATGTGTTACAAATAATATTGTTTTTCCTTTTGCTTTAAATTCCTCAAATTTTTTGAAACATTTTAATTGAAAAGCCATATCTCCTACTGATAATACTTCATCTACAATTAACACATCTGGATTAACATTGATAGCACAAGCAAAAGCAAGCCTAGCAAACATTCCTGATGAATATGTTTTTACTGGTTGATATAAATGATCTCCTATATCTGCAAAATCAATTACATCTTGTTTTGTTTCTTCAATTTCTTCTGGTGTCATTCCCATTACTTGTCCATGTTGATAAATATTCTCTTCTCCTGTCAATTCCATATTAAAAGCTGTTCCTAATTCTAATAGAGAACTTATTTTTCCTTTTACATTTACGGTTCCTGAAGTTGGAACAACTACTCCTGTTATAATTTTTAATAAAGTTGATTTACCAGCTCCATTTTTACCTAATATTCCTAAAACTTCTCCTTTTCTTATAGTTAAATTTAAATGATCCATAGCTGTAAAATCTTCATGCTTATGAATGTTAGGAATTATTGCTTCTAATAATCTATCTTGTTTTCGATGATACATTTTATATTGTTTTACTAAGTCTTTTATTTCTATAACAATATCATCGTCTTGTTTTTCATCCATTCTTTTCCTTCCTTTCAAGTTTGTTATTTCTACAACACATCTGCAAAGTCTTTTTTGGTTCTTTTAAATACGGAATTACCAAATAAAAACAATGCAATAGTTATTACCCAAAATACAATGGTATAAATACCATAATTTCCAAATAAAATATTTTCTTCATTGATAAAAGCTTGTCTTAATGCAGTTACTAAATAACTAAATGGCATACATTTTACGATTTCGTATATAATTGGATGTCCTACTACTCTCCCTAAATTCCAGATAATAGGTGTAAACCAAAAGCATAATTGCATAACAATTCCTAATAAATTTGAAAAATCTGGTACCACTGTTGTAACTGCAGAAGTAAATCTTGTAAAGGCTATCATAAAACAGCAACAAGCAAAAATTACATAAAGAAGCATAAGAATATTAGGGAAAAAACCATATATAACACATATTACAGCAGCAATTAAAATTAAAAATAAGCCAACAAAACTAGAGGCTATCATAGCTATCATAGGAATCGTATCTACTGGGAATACTACCTTTTTTACTAAATAGCTATAATTTCTAATTGAATTGCTTGCTGACATAATTGTATCGTTTATCCATTGCCATATCGCCATCCCTGGAAAAAACCATACAACATAAGGGTAATCTCCTGAACTTCCTGTTTTTAAGATATATTGAAACACAATGGCATAAGTAAGCATAAATACAAAAGGTTGTAAAAATCCCCAAATAGCTCCTAAACTTGTATTAGCAAATCTATTTTTAAAATCATTTCTACCTAATTGCCATATTAATTTTTTATTTTTTACCACTGATTTAATAAATTCCATTTCCTTTTGTGATATTAATTTTTATCACATTCACTCCTCTCTTTTTTGCCTATTTATTGGTTCCTATTTTCCTCTTATATTCTATATTTAAATTGCTATTTTGTCAATTCATATGGCGAATAAAACTGAAAAAATACAACATTTAAAAAGATCAAGTAACTTTATTACTTGATCCTTTAAATTTTAGTTTATTTTATTTTATCAAATCAATTAAACTTTGAAAAATTTCATCATTTGTAAGTTTCTTTTCTGTATTTTCACTTATAAACAAAATTGTTTTTTTATCATCTTCAAAATATTCATAAGTTTGATATTCTTCTAAATCATTATATCTATTTTCAATGATTTTTCCTGTTACTGGATCAACCATATAACATTTACTAGCAATACTTATGATATATTGTTTATCGCCTTCTATTAATTGCTTTATCTTATTATCCTTTTCTGATAGGTTAGTCTCATCTGAAATTGTCAAATAGCCCTCTTTTGTCACTCCATATTGGGATTTTAGCTCATCATTTTGATTCAAATAATTGACTATTCTTTCTCTATCCTTTTCGTTAATCCAAATTCCATTTTTTGTTGGACTATTTTTGGCATATATTTCATCTATTTCTTCGAAGTTTGGAGTCTGTCCCTTTATCATTCCACAAAATGCAACCTCATAATTAATACTTGGTTTTACCGTAAGAACTCTTCTGCCGTCACTTTCTATTTCAATTGTATATAAATCATTATCTCCTGTTATTTTATATTCTTCTTTTAAATCATTTATTGTTGCCTCTTCTTGATACATAACGGAATTTTTTTTCATGTTAGCATAATCTTCTTCTACGCTTTGACTGATTTGTTTATCTTCTTTTTCTTCTTCCTTACCACTTTTCAATTTTATATATCCGAAAAACTCCAATTCCGATTACAATAATGATTGTTATAGATATTATAACTATTATTTTTTTCTTCATGTCCTATAGACCCCTTAACATATTTAGTGTTGCATTTATATATTTATTTGAAAACCCTTGACTATTAAATTCAGCCATACTATTTACCATTGGTAATTCTATTAAAGCTGATCTTGCTCCCAAATTTTGCCTAGCCCAAGAAATCAAATATTGTGTTCCATAGCTACCATAACTTCTTGTAGAACAACTTGGATATTGTGCTTTATAATAATTACAAATTTCAGCATCTCCTATTAACTTGTTTTCCCAACCATGTAAATCTACTAAAACAGTTTGCCCACCTTGTGACTTATGGCTCAATAAGAAGTCTCTTAAATAAGATGCTTCATAGGCTTGAAATCCTGCTGTTCCATTATAATTTCTATTATCTGTGTATCTTTTATAACTACTTCCTGTTTGCCATGATCTATTGATGTCAATACCTCTACCTATACTACTATAAACTGTAGTTCTTCCTGGTCCATTATTCGTATACCCAAGTCTTCTTCCATCTGGATTTACTTCTCTCATAATATAAATCGTCCATTTTTTAGCTAATTCTTCATCGTGGTCGCTTACTAATCTAGTATAAAAATTATTTGCTACTGTTACTAATGACTCGCCATCTCTAGCCCAAGAATCTTCAAATCCATGAACACAAAATGTAGCAAACATGACATTTTTTCCATTTCCAAATCTTAAATACTCTAAATTTAATCCTCCTGGTACTCCCTGCATAATTGCTCCACTATAACCATATACACCTATTTCTTGTATAATTTTGAAAAAGAAATCAACGGAAATTGGAATATTAGCTGTTGTACCATTAATATTTACAATAGGAGTAGTGTATTTTTGATCATTATAGAATGTTGCTATATATCTATATCCTCCTTCTTCTAACTTCCAAGATGGTTTAGTATCTTTAAATGGTACTTCTGATATCATCGTAACAATTACACTATTATAAGATGTATACATATATCCTACTGTAATAAGAGAATTGTCTGCAATTCGAAACATTTCTTCTTTTTTCTCTAATCTTATATAAACATCGATTGCATTTCCATATATATCTTGCACTGATGTAGTATAGTTTTCATTATTTGGAAATAATTTCGTACAAGATTTATCATCTTCACTAAACGTCCACGTTGGTTTTGTTCTTGCTAATTTTTCATTCGATTTCATAGTTATTCTAGCAATATTATTTCCTTCATATCTATACTCTAAAGTTATTTTAGGAGGTGTTTTATCTACTTGAACTACTTCTATATTAACCTTTATTTCTCTTCCATAAATATCTGTTAATGTTGTTTCATAAGTTGTATTATCACTAAATTCAAACGTATACTTTTTTCTATCTTCGCTTAACTGCCATGATTTTTTTGTATCTTTTAATTCTACATTAGATGTCAAGGTTACAAGTACTCGATTGGTTTCATCATTATAATCATAATCTACGTCTATATGCGTTTCTATTACTTCTACTACTTTTATTTCTACCTCTCTTACTCTTCCTCTAACATCTACTACCGTTGTTGTATACGTTGTATTGGCATTAAATTCAAAGCTATATTCTTTTTTATCTTCACTTAATGTCCAAGACACTTTCGTATCTTGTAATTCTGTATCTGCCACAATTTTAGCAATTACCGTATTGGTGTCTTCTTTGTATTCGTAGAATACTTCTATTTTTGCATCCTTTACTTCAGTTACTTCAATTTTTACTTCTTTTACTCTTCCTCTAACATCTACTACCGTTGTTGTATACGTTGTATTGGTATTAAATTCAAAGCTATATTCTTTTTTATTTTCACTTAATGTCCAAGAAACTTTAGTATCTTGTAATTCTGTATCTGACACAATTTTAGCAATTACTGTATTGGTTTCTTCTTTGTATTCGTAGAATACGTTTATTTGGGCATCTTTTACTTCAGTTACTTCAATTTTTACTTCTATGACTCTGCCATAAATATCGATTACTGTTGTTGTATAAGTTGTATTAGCATTAAATTCAAATGTATATTCTTTTTTATCTTCACTTAATGTCCAAGA
>CANQZU010000008.1 GCA_947628415.1 uncultured Clostridia bacterium
CACCTACTTTTTAAAATAGTTTTCATCATACGTTTAATATACTATAATATTTTTATTTTTGCAATACTTTTGTATGGCATTTTTTAATATGAAAAAAAGATGATGTTAAACATCACCTATTTTGCTTTCTTTTGTCTTACATATTCATATAAAATAATTCCTGTTGCAACAGATGCATTTAAACTCTCTGTTTTACCAATCATTGGAATTTTAACTTTTTCATCTGCTAAAGCTTGAATTTGTTGTTCAATACCATTAGCTTCATTTCCAATAATAATTACTTTTTTATGATAATTTATATCATAAATTGTATTTTCTGTTTGTAAAGAAGATGCAACTATTTTAAATTTATGTTTTTTGATTTCTTTTAATGTCTTTTCTAAATCATCACATTCTATAATCTTAACTCTAAAAATGGCTCCCATTGTAGAACGTACTACTTTTGGATTAAAAGCATCTGCTGTTTTTTTGGAAACTAAAATTTGTGTCAATCCAACACTATCTACTGTTCTTAAAATTGTTCCTAAATTTCCTGGGTCTTGTACATTATCTAATGCTACTATAATATCTTGTGTATAATCAATTTGTGTATTTTTTGGGTCTTTTTCTACTATTGCTAAAATTCCTTGTGGTTCTTCTACTTCTGATATATATCGAAACAATTTTTCTGGCACATAAATACATTCTTCTTTAGCAATTTCATACATTAAATCTTTTGGAATTGCTTCATCTTTTTCACAATCATCACATAAGATAATTTGTTTAATTGGAGCTTCTTCTTGAATAGCTTCTGCTACTAATTTAATACCTTCTATAACATATTCATTATTAATATCTCTATATTTTTTATCTTTTAATTTTTTAATATGTTTCACAAATTCATTTTCTTTACTTGTAATTCTTTGCATAAGTCTCTCCTTTACTTTAAAAAATCAGTTACTTCTTTTAAAATTTGTTTTTCCTCATTGCTTTCTAATTTTAATGTTACCATTGGCTTTACTCCTGCTGAAAATTTAATTTTATTTCCATATTTTTTTACTAGTTTTTCTAAATCCAATCTAAATTGATTTGGCTCAAATATAAATAAAACAGATTCTTTTTTACTTGCTATTTTACTAATTTTTAAATTCTTAGCTAAATATTTAATTCTACTAATTGCTATTAAATTTTCTACCTCCAACGGCATATTTCCAAAACGGTCTATCATTTCATCTGTCACATTTTGTATATCTTCTTCTTTTTGGCAAAGTGCAATGTTTTGGTACATTTCAATTTTTTGATTGGCATCTTGGATATATTCATCTGGAATATAACTTGTCACATTTAAGTCTATTTGTAAATCTGTTTCTGGCGTAATTTCAATTCCCTTCATTTCTTTTATGACTTCATCTAATAAATGGCAATACGTATCATAACCTACTTGTTCTAAATGTCCAGATTGGATTTCTCCTAACAAACTTCCTGCTCCCCTAATTTCCAAATCTCTCATGGCAATTTTAAATCCAGAGCCAAACTCTGTAAATTCTTTAATTGCTTTTAATCTTTTATCTGCTACCTCTGATAATAATTTGTCTTTTTGGTAAGTAATGTAACTATATGCTTGTCTATTAGATCTTCCTACTCTTCCTCGTATTTGATATAACTGTGCTAATCCCATTCTATCTGCCTTTTCTACAATAATTGTATTTGCATTTGGAATATCAATACCTGATTCTAATATAGTAGTACAAACTAATACATTTGTTTTTCCATCTACAAAATCTTGCATAATTTCTTCTATTTTTGTTCCTGTCATTTGTCCATGTGCATAAGCCACGTTAGCCTCTGGTACAAGTCTTGATATATCATCTGCCTTTTTTTGTATACCTTCTACGTTGTTAAATAAATAAAATACCTGACCATTCCTTTCTAATTCTCTGGTAATAGCTTCTTTTATTACTTCTGTATCATATTCTAATACATAAGTCTGCACTGGTTTTCTATTATGAGGTGGATCATAAATTACTGACATATCTCTAATTCCTACAATTGACATATGCATTGTTCTTGGAATAGGAGTTGCTGTCATGGTTAAGACATCTACATTTGTTTTTAATTGCTTAATTTTTTCTTTGTCTTTTACACCAAAGCGATGTTCTTCATCTATAATTAACAATCCTAAATCTTTAAACTCTACATCATTACTTAAAATTCTATGAGTTCCGAATTATAATATCTACTTCGCCTAATTTTAATTTTTTTACTACTTCATCTTGATATTTTTTACTTTTAAATCGATTTAAAATTTCCACTTTAATTGGGAAGTCTTTCATTCTTTCTTTAAACTCTTGGTATTGTTGTTCTGCTAAAACAGTAGTTGGTGCTAAATAAGCTACTTGTTTTTGATCCATTACAGCTTTAAAAGCTGCACGCAAAGCCACTTCTGTTTTTCCATATCCAACATCTCCACAAAGCAATCGATCCATTGGTTTTGCCATTTCCATATCTTTTTTTACTTCTTCTATACATCTTAATTGATCTTCAGTTTCCTGATACGGAAATTTTGATTCAAATTCATTTTGCCAAGGAGTATCTGGGCTAAAACGAAATCCTTGTATTTTTTCTCTTTTTGCATATAGTTCAATCAATTCTTTAGCAACTTCTCTTAAATTATTTTTTACTTTTGTTTTTGTATTTTCCCATTCTTTGCTTCCTAAACGATTGATTTTTGGTTTTATTGTATCTCCACCAATATATTTTCGAATGGAATCTAAATCATTGGTTGGAATATATAAAATATCGTCATTCTTATACTTTATTTTGATATAATCTTTTATTGTTCCATCTGCTTTTATAGTATTTACTCCAATATAAATACCAATTCCATATTTTCTATGAACAACATAATCTCCTATTTTTAAATCAGCAAATACAACTTTTTGTGCTTCTTTAAACTCCGGATTAATGGTTCTTTTTCTTCTTTTTTCTCCTTCAATTAAATCATCTGCACGAATAACTAATTGATTACATTCATAGTTTTCAAATCCTTCTGAAATTTTTCCTAAACTAATTGTTACAATAGCTTCATTAGCTTTTACTATAATTGTCTGATTTAATTTTTCTTCAATTTTATTTGTAATTTCATTTTCGTTTAATAATACTTGCAACTTTTTTGCCTTTTCTTTTGTATTTACTAATAGATAAATTCTTTTCTTCTGCTTTATTGCTTTATGCAAGTCTTCTAATAAATTTTCTATTTCACTCTTATAGTAATTGACTTCTCTATATTCTAATTGGTACTTTTCAACTGCTGTTTTATTTACTGTATTTTGTTTTTCAATATATATAATTGGTTTTTTGTCTAATTTATCTTCTATTTTTTCATATGTTAATAAATTACTAATTACTTCTGGCACAATTTTTTTCTTTTCTAGTAATGCTGTTATTAAACTTTTATAATCTTTTTGAATATTAATAGCTCTTTGTTTTATTTTTCCAATTTCGTCTAGAAATATACTATATTCCTCTGACAAATATGTTAAAATGGTTTCTTGTTTTTCATAAAAGCAATTAAAATATTTATCAATTTTACTTTCATAATTTCCTGCTTTAATTTGCTCAATGTCTTCTTGTATTATTTCTTTTTGCTCATTAGAAACTTCTAACTTTTCAATTTGAGAACATACATCTTCTATTGATTTTTGTAAAAGATACTCATGAGCCGGATAGATTGTTGCTTTTTCTAGGTTTTGAATTGATCTTTGTGTTAAAATATTAAAATTTCGTATAGAATCTACTTCATCTCCCCAAAATTCAATTCTAATTCCTGTTTCTTGATTTGTTGCAATATCAACAATTCCACCTCTTATACTAAATTGTCCCCTTCCTTCGATTAAATCACATCTTATATATCCTAATTTTACTAATTTTTCTTTTATTTCCTCTAAAGAATAGCTTTGACCTACTTTAAAATTTAATTCATTTTCATACAAATCTTTTTTTGTTGGCAATTTTTGCATGATGGCTTCTATTGTTGTAACAATGATTAAATTTTTCTTTGCTTTTATTTGATTTATTGCTTCAATTCTTTGATAAGAAAGTTCTTTACTTTCTGCTACGTAATCATATGTTACAATTTCTTTTTTTGGAAAAAATACAACATTTTCGGTAAAATATAGAATGTTTTCATATAGTTTTTTGGCTTGAATTTCATTATAAGTTATTAAACAAATTGGTCTTTTCCCAAATTCATGAATTCCTGCTAATAATTGTGTTGTTCCCACGTCAGTTAAGCCCGATATTGCTATCGGACTTGTTTTATTTTCGATTTGTTTTAGTAAATCAATAAATTTAACTGATTTACCAAGTTCTCCTAAAATAGTATTCATTTTTTTCTCCTAGTTGACTTTTCTTTTCCTTTTGTCTTCGTGACTACTTATTATTATACTATATTTTATTCAAAAAGAAAAGACCTATCCTCTTTTTACCTCTTTATTACTAATTTATCAAACTTGGAATAAATATATTTTTTTAATTTTGTCATAAATTCATCTGGTTGTATTTCCTTTTTTGCTACCATGTCTAGCCCTTTTTCCCAACTTGCTGTCAATTTTGGATTTAACATATCTGGCATGGCATACTGAACAATATCATATATGTTTTCTCCTTTTTTAGTAGGTGTAATAATTTGTGTTTTATTATTTATTTCAATATATTTTATTTTTTCTAGTTTTTTCATAATTTCTGCTCTTGTTGCACTAGTTCCAATTCCTGCTCCCTTTATTTGCTCACGTAATTCTTCTTCTTCAATTAATTTTCCTGCGTTTTCCATTGCTAGAATAATGGAGCCAGAATTATATCTTGTTGGTGGAGAAGTTTCTGCTTCTTTTAGTGTGAAATTTTTTACTTCTATTATTTGTCCCTTTTTTAAGTTTTTTAAAATTTCTAAATCTGTATTTTCTTGTTTATCTTCTTGATTTTCCACATTTTGTTCGTTTGATGTGGATTTTTTATTGTTCTTTTCCATTGGTTTTAAAATTTCTAAAAATCCTTGTTTAATGCAAACTTTTCCACTACAGAAAAAAGTTTCTTTTTCTATTTCAATTGTTACTTGGATTTTGTTATATTCAGCTGGTGGATAGAAAATAGCTAAAAACCTTTTTACAATTATTTCATAGATTTGTTTTTGTAAATCTTTTAAAGAATCATAATTTTCATATCCTTGTCCAGTCGGAATAATAGCATAATGGTCTGTTATTTTGCTATCATTAACGAATTTAGTTTTTATTAAATTAGTGCTATATTTTTCCTCTACCATTTTTTTTATATAGGTTTGTATTTCTTCATTTTTATAACCTCTTGCTATTCCATTTAAGTTTTTACTAATTTCTTTAGCAACTGCTGTAGAAAGAACTCTTGCATCTGTTCTTGGATAAGTTATTAGTTTTTTCTCATATAAATTTTGTACTATTTCTAATGTTTCATCTGGTTTAATTTTAAATCGTTTGGTACATTCATTTTGAAGTTCTGCTAAATTAAATAATAAAGGGGCATTTTCTTTTTGTTTTGCTTTTTTTAAGTCTACTATCACTGCTTGCTTTCCTGCTAAATTTGCTATAAATTCTTTTGCATCTTGCTCTTTCTTAAAACCACTTTCATTGTATAATTGGTTTGACTCATACATTTTAGAATTTTCGTTTACTTTCCATTCTGCTTTAAAAAATGTATTTTTGTCTCCAAATTCTCCTATTACTTTATAATATTTAGTTTTTACAAAATTTCTAATTTCTCTTTCTCTTTGTACAATCATTCCTAATACACATGTCATAACTCTTCCTACTGATATAGATGCCTTGTCTTCTTGAATACTTTGTGCTAATTTTCTTCCATAAATTATTGATAATAATCTAGAAAAATTAATACCAATCAAATAATCTTCTTTTGCTCTTAAATAAGCACTATCAGATAAACTATCATATTCGGATAAGTCTTTGGCTTCTCTAATTCCTCTTAAAATTTCTTCTTCTGTTTGAGAATCAATCCAAACTCTTTTCATTTTTGCCTTTGGATTTGGTTTTGCCATCATAAAAACTAATCTTTGAATGTATTCTCCTTCACGTCCAGAGTCTCCTGCATTATAAATTTCTTCAATATCTTCTCTTTGCATTAATTGTTTTACAATCTGAAACTGATTTTGTACTTGTGGTATAATTTCATATTTCCAATCTTCTGGAATGAAAGGAAGCGTATCTAATCTCCATACTTTTAATTTTTCATCATATTTTTCAGGATAACTCATCGTTACTAAATGTCCTACACACCATGTAATAATCCAATCTTGTGATTCTAGATATCCATTTTTTCGATTTGTTGTAATTTTTAATGCTTTAGCAAATTCCATGGCAACCGATGGTTTCTCTGTTATTAATAATTTTTTGCCCATTTTATCGTCCTTTTATTTGGTTTTTTCTTTTATATATTCGTTTGCTATTTTTTTGATTTTCATCATTTCTTCTTTTGTTTTTTGTAATTTATAATCAAATCGACTAATCATTTTATTAACAGAATCATTTTCTTTTATTATTTCATAACTATGGGGAAAATAAATGTCATAAATAAAAGAAGCAAATCTTAAAATTTGGTCTGTTTGACTAATTCTATTTCTATTATTGGCTAATTTATGATTATAAAAATCTTGTAGCATTTTAGTCGATAAATTACCTTCTTCTATCTTTTTTATCTCTTCTGGTGTTTGCCAATATACAAAAACTGCCTCTTCCAAAAGATCAATTTTGTCTGCATCTTTTATTATTTTGCAAAACAGTTCTTTGTCTTTTTCTAATCCTTTAGTTAATTCATATTTATTGTGTTCGTAAATAGCTGTGTATATAATATCATCATATTTTTCTTCTTCGCAAAATTTTCGAATATAATTATTTTCTTTTAATACTTCTACTCCTGCTTTTCCATGGTCAAATACTTGAATATTATCCAACTCTTTGGAATCTATTTTTTCATCAAACTTCTTATATTGTTCAAATCTTCCTATATCATGTAATAATCCAATTAATTCTGCTAATTGTATATGCTCTTGTGATAAGCCCAATGCTATTGCTATTTTTTTGCTAATATTAGCAACACGATACATATGTCCTTCTTTTCTTAATGTTTTATTATCCTTTTTCTCTAATTTTTGAATATGAAATTCTAATTCCTTTTTTGCTTTTTCTATATTTATCATTTTAGTTCTCACCTTTTTCAAATTGTATCATTTTTAAATTTTAAATTCAATAGCTTACCTGCATACTATTTAAATTCAAAATAAATTATATTTTGCTTGAATCTGTAAGCATTTTGTTATATAATACATAAAAGTTTAAGAAAATAAATTGGAAAGGGGATTTTCTTTTTATGGAATATAAATTTAATGAAATTGAAAAAAAATGGCAAGATTATTGGGATAAAAATAAGACTTTCTATACAGATGTATGGGATTTTTCAAAGCCAAAATTTTATGCTTTAGATATGTTTCCTTATCCATCTGGACAAGGATTACATGTAGGACATCCAGAAGGATATACTGCAACTGATATTGTTTCTAGAATGAAAAGAATGCAAGGTTATAATGTTTTACATCCAATGGGTTGGGATGCTTTTGGTCTTCCAGCTGAACAATATGCCATTAAAACAGGAAACCATCCAGCTGGCTTTACTTCTGCTAACATTGAAACTTTTAAAAGACAATTAAAAATGCTTGGATTTTCTTTTGATTGGGATAAGGAAATTTCTACTTGCGATCCAAATTACTATAAATGGACCCAATGGATTTTTAAGCAATTATTCCAAGATGGTCTAGCTAAATTAATTGAAATGCCTGTTAATTGGTGCGAAGAATTAGGTTGTGTTTTATCAAATGATGAAGTTATCAATGGAAAAAGTGAAAGAGGTGGCTTCCCTGTTGTTCGTAAAAATATGAAACAATGGGTTTTGGATATTCCTAAATATGCTGACAGTTTATTAGCTGGATTAGAAGAAATTGATTGGCCAGAATCTACAAAAGAAATTCAAAGAAATTGGATTGGTAAATCAGAAGGTGCAGAAGTAACTTTTAAAGTAGCTGAAAGTAGTGATAACTTATCGTTTACTGTATTTACAACCAGACCAGATACTTTATTTGGTGCTACTTATTGCGTATTAGCACCAGAACTACCATTAGTAGATCAAATTACAATTACTACTCAAAAGCAAGCTGTTGAAGATTATAAAAAATTATCTGCTAGTAAATCTGATTTAGAAAGAACAGAATTGAACAAGGATAAAACTGGTGTATTTACTGGAAGTTATGCTATTAATCCTGTTAATGGCAAAAAAATTCCTATTTGGATTTCAGATTATGTTTTAGCAAGTTATGGAACTGGTTGTATTATGGCTGTACCTGCTCATGATCAAAGGGATTATGAATTTGCAAGTAAATTTGGGCTTGATATTATTCCTGTATTAGAAGGCGGAGATATTACAAAAGAAGCATTTGTAGGAGATGGCTTACATATCAATTCAGACTTTTTAAATGGTTTAAATAAAGAAGAAGCAATTAATAAAATGATAGACTGGCTAGAAGAAAATAAAATAGGTAGTAAAAAAGTAAATTATAAACTTCGTGAATGGATTTTTGCAAGACAACGTTATTGGGGTGAACCAATTCCTATTGTTTATGAGCAAGATGAAATGAAAGTTTTAGACGATGATGATTTACCTTTAGTTTTACCAGAATTAGAAGATTATGCTCCATCTAAAGAAGGAAATTCTCCTCTTGATAAAGCAACAAACTGGGTTAACATTGAATTAGACGGAAAACCTGCAAAACGTGAAACTAGTACTATGCCAGGTGCTGCTGGTTCAAGTTGGTATTTCTTACGCTATATTGATCCAAATAATTCAAATGAATTAGCTAATAAAGAATTATTGAAATATTGGTTGCCAGTTGATTTATATGTTGGTGGACCTGAACATGCTGTTGGACATTTATTGTACTCTAGATTTTGGAATCAATATTTGTATAATAAAGGAATTGTTCCTGTTAAAGAACCATTTTATAAACTTCGCCATCAGGGTATGATTTTAGGTACCAATGGTGAAAAAATGAGTAAATCCAAAGGTAATGTTATTAATCCTGATGATATGGTAAAACAATATGGAGCAGATAGCTTAAGAATTTATGAAATGTTTATGGGACCTATTGATTCTGCTAAACCTTGGGATCCAAATGGAATTGACGGTTCTAAAAAATTTTTAGATAGAATTTGGAGATTATACACCGAATCTAATAAAATAAAGAATGAATCAAATAAAAATCTAGAGAAAACTTATCATTATACTGTAAAAAAAGTTACCAATGATTATGAAACCATGAATTTTAACACAGCTATTTCACAAATGATGATATTTATTAATACAGCTAACAAAGAGAACATTTTCCCTCTTACTTATGCAGAAGGATTTTTAAAATTATTAAATCCAGTTGCTCCTCATATTACAGAAGAATTATGGAATATTTTAGGTCATACAAATAGTATTGCTTATGAAAAATGGCCAGAATATGACGAAGAAAAAACAATGGCAGATGAGATTACTTTACCAATTCAATTTAATGGAAAATTGAAATCAACAATACAAATCATTCCTGATGAAGAAGAAGAAATTGTAAAACAAAAAGTTCATGAAATAATTGATTCTAAATTAGAAGGAAAAACTATTGTGAAAGAAATTTATGTAAAAAATAAGATTTATAATATTGTTGTGAAATAATAAATTATTTAGCCTATTAGGACTTTGATTTTTAAATTTTGTTCTAATAGGCTTTTTTATAGCAACTAATATTTCATTTTTTTCTAATCTTTTTTGTGTCATTAAACTGTAAAAAATTTTTAATATTCTTGAAATACACTGCTTTTATTTTTATAGTATAATAAGATATAGATTATACTAAGGAGAATTATTAAATGAGTATAGAAGCAGATTTAAAGAAGGATGGTATTGAAGTAATTCAAGCACTTGACACTTTAAAAATTAATTCTATTGCACGAAATGTTTCACAAAAGATTTGCGAGACATTTCCTGAATATGGATTTAATCCTAATGAATTGTTTATTAAATTATCTAGATTAAATATGTATATAGCTAAAATGCCTGAACGGAATGGCAGAAGCAAACTATTTTTATAAAAATTCTTCTATTTATTTTAATGAACATGTCTCGGATAAAAATTTAGAAGAATTTGCCATTCATGAATGTATTCATGCTATTCAAGAAATAAAAGATAAACGTAACTATTTATTAAAAATGGGACTTTGTGATTACACGGAATTTAAAATATATGGATTAGGTTTAAATGAAGCTGCTGTTCAATTGATGTCTTCTAAAATTAATGCTGTTCCAAAAGAATACGTAAAATACTTTGGAATTAGCTTTGAAACAATTAGTCCTTCTTATTATCCATTAGAATGTTGCCTTGTAAACCAATTAGCTTATATTGTAGGAGAAGATATCTTATTTGAAAGTACTCTAAAAAGTAATGATAAATTTAAAAAAGTTCTTTGTGAATTAACTTCTCCTAAAATTTTTATGGCTATTCAAAATGCTATTGATGATATTTTATATCATGAAGAAGATATTATTAAATTGAATAATAGAATTGCGCGGAATTGATGATAGAAATAAAAGAGTTGATGGTATGCTTAAAAAGATTGATGAATTAAAGAATGAAATTACTTTGATTTTTATGAGAACACAAAATCTTATTATTTCTAGTTATTTTGATAGTAGTTTTGAAAAAATTGAAGATTTGGAAAGTATTGAAAAATATAGACAGAAATTATACAATTTTAAAGATTACCTTGGTTTTACAGAAGGTTATACTTTTTTTAATGATTATTATGTTTCTAAAATGGAAGCATTAGAACATAAATACAATTTATTAGAAAATGGTGAATTTGAGAAGTCTCTTAAGGTAATTACAAAAAAAGAAAATATTTTTATTCATTTACTAAAAGTACTAAAAAATTTTATTTTTGGTAACTCTGATAAGGAAATTAATTTTAATTAAAAATAGACCGATAACAAATGTTATTCGGTCCTTATTTTTTCGCTTATTTTTTTGGCTGCCTCTCTACCAGAATAGGCTGCCCACGCAACCGTAGATTTTATTCCTGCTAAATCTCCACCAGCATAAATTTTAGGTCGAGAAGTTTGATAATTTTCATCAATTTTAATATTTCCAAATTGGTTAGTTTGTAATCCTAATTCTTTTATATATGAATCTACCTTTGATCCTAATGCCATTACGATATAATCTAAATCAATTTGATAATTACTATTTTCTACATTGATTGGTACTAGCCTAGTATCATTTTCCATTTTCACTAATTTAGTTTGTACTAATTCTACTCTTTCTACTTTATCTTTTCCTATTATTTTTACTACGTTGTTTTGAAATAAAAACTCAATTCCCTCTTGCATAGCTTCTTTTACTTCTTTATCTTCCGCTGGCATCTGTTCTCTTGCTCTTCGATAAATTATTTTTACCTCTTTAGCACCTAATCTTTTTATTGTTCTTGCACAATCCATAGCTACATTTCCACCACCAACGACAGCAACACTCTTATTTTTATAATCAGGATGCATTTTATATTCTAAAAGTTCATTTCCTCCATATACTCCTTCTAATTCTTCTCCTTCTATTCCCATTTTAGATGATTGATTTGCTCCCATGCTTAAGAAAATAGCATCATATTCTTTTTCTAATTCTGTAAGAAAAATATTTTTTCCTAATATTTTATTATATTTTACTTCAATTCCTAATTTTAAAATTTTATCTACTGTTTTTTTGACAATTTCTTTTGGCAATCTAAATTCTGGAATGCCATGCACTAATAATCCTCCTAAATAATTATATTTTTCATATATGGTTACTTGAATTCCTTTTTTTGCTAAAAAAGCACTTGCTGTTAACCCTGCTGGTCCTCCACCAATTACAGCAACTTTTTTATCGATTCTATTTTTATTAATTTCTTCTTCATAACAATCAAGTAAACTATTTTCTTCTTGCATTGAATCAGAGATAAATGTTTCTAATTCTCCTATAGAAACAGGTTCTCCCTTTATTCCTCTTATACAAGAACCTTGACATTGTTTTTTATGTGGACAAATTCTTCCACAAATACTTGGTAGTACAGTTGTTTCTGACAATATTTCATATGCTTTTTTTAGGTTATTTTGCTTGATTTGTTCAATAAATTGTGGAATTTGATTTCCTAATGGGCATCCTTTATTAGCACATGGTTTTATTTTACAATTTAAACAATAGCTTGCTTTTTCATTTATTTCTTTCATTCTTTACCCTTCTTGTTTGAATTTTTTTTATTTTATTATATCTCCTATAACATGTCAATTTTATTGACCATATGTTAGAATTCTTTTACTACTAATTTTAAATCTTGTATAAAATCAATTTTTTTAGTTTCATCACGAAGTAGGGCTGCTGGATGCCAAGTTGGCATATATTTAATTCCTTTTTTTTCTATCCATTTTCCTCGAGAACTCGTAATTCCATATTCTTTCCCTAAAATATTTTTAAGTGCTACACTTCCGAAGTAATACAATAATCTTAGGTTTTACTAACAAAACTTGATTTCTTAAATAATTTAAGCATGCTGCTGCTTCTATTTCTTCTGGATTTCGGTTTCCTGGTGGCCTACATTTTACGATATTTGCAATATATACGTCTTCTCTTTTGATGCCAACAGTTTGAAAAGCCATATCCATTAATTTTCCCGCTCTTCCTACAAAAGGTTCTCCGTAATCTATCTTCATCTGCACCTGGTCCTTCTCCTATGAACATGACTTCTGCCTTTTTATTTCCTACCCCAAACACAATCTTCTGTCTTGTTTTTCCTAAATTACATTTACTACAATCTTTTATTGAATTTTCTAGTTCTTCCCATGTTTCAAACATTTTTTACTCCTATTTTACGCAATTTTCTATTAATTCTATTTTGTTAATTTGTTTCGTATTAATTCTTGCTTTTGTTCCAATCGGTACTACTGTTTTAGTTTCGATGTGTCCAAAATTATTTGATTTTATAATTGGAAAAGAATATTTTTTATTAGGAAGTTCTAATACATCCCTCACAATTGTTTCTAAACTAACTCCACTTTCATGTTCGTAATTTCCAATCCATAGTCCTTTTATTTGATTAAATATTCCATTTTGTTTCATATAGGCTAATAAATTACTTACCATAGCTGGTGGAGTTTCAAATCCTAATTCTTCTATAAATAATATTTTATTTTTGAAATCTGCTTTATATGTTCCCGCCACAAATTCATGAAGCAAAAATAAATTTCCTCCAATTAACTCTCCTTGTGCTTGTCCTTCTTGTATAGTTCTATATTCTTCTCCTTGCTTTCCTAATTCTAAACTTCCTTCTACGAATCTTTTTAAAACTTCTTGATAGCTATAGTCTGTTTCATCAGTTGCAATAGTCTTAAAATTTGTTCCACTAAAAGTAACTAATCCCGTTTTAGCAGCAATTACATTTGTAATAGAAGTAATATCGCTGTAACCACATACAATTTTAGGATTTTTCGAAATGGTTTCATAATCTAAATATTCAAAAACATTATTTGAATTATTTCCTCCACAAGCACACCATATCATCTTTACTTCTTTATCTTGAAACATATCGTTGATATCTTGTGCTTTTTCTTTTGCTGTACTGCTATATCCATTTGTATTAGAAAATAAATTTTTTGAATATTTTATTCGAAATCCACTTTTTTCTACGATTTCTTTTGCTCTGTTCAATTCTTCTAAATCTTCTCCTATTATAGGATCTGATGGTGCTACTATACCAATGGTATCTCCTATTTTTAATTTGTTAGGAATCATTTTTTACTCCTTTTGTTCTTCTTATTTTAATTCTATAACTGCTGTATTTAATCCATAACCTTCTTTTTCTACTCGATAAGAATGAATTAAATTTGAATGGCACACACTACAAATGTGACTATCTATGATATTTTCTGCCATCAATCCTTCCTTTTGTAAAATTATTTGATTAATTTTAATAGTATCAATATGCCATTTTTGATTTGGCACGGTTTCTTGTATAATTTCCCCAATTTCGTCTAATTCTTGAAATTCTTCTTCAAACTTATCTTTTACCTCTTTTTCTACTTCAAAATGGCATTGTCTAATACTCGGACAAATACAACATAGAATGTCTTTTGGATTACAATCAAATTTTTCTTTCATTTTCTTTACCGTTTTTACTGATATTCTTTGCAAAGTTCCTTTCCATCCAGAATGCACATTACTAATTACTTTTTTTACTGGATCAAAGAAAAGCAATAAAATGCAATCTGCATTGGTACTAGCTAGCATAATATTAGGCTGATTAGTAATTAATCCATCAGTTTTATTATATTGTTCTAAATTAAAATCTGGTTCTTGTAATTTTATTTTTTCTTTTACTATTTTCACTTCATCAGTATGCTCTTGGTTTGTTTTTACTAAATGTTCTACTTTTGAACCAATTACTTGTGCTAGATTTTGATAATCTTGTATTGCTTTTTGATAAGTTTCATTATCTAATTTTTCTTTATTTGCTTTGGCTGTTCTATAGTTTTTATCAATTCCTAAACTAAATGCATGATTTAAGATATCTTGATATTCTTGTAATCTTCTAAATTGTAAATATTCCACTCCATTTTTTCTTTTATGGATAACATTTTCGTTTGATAAATCCAAATTTATTTCTCTCCTATCATTTCTCTCATTTTATCATATTTTGTTTCTTCTTTTGTATATTCTTCTGGTTTTAATCCTACTCTACTTTTCATAAATTTTCCTATAAGCATCATGACTAAGAAAAATAAAATACCAATTGCTATCATACAATAAGCTGTTTCCATTCTATCTAATAAAAATGAAGCTAATATACCAATGATAGCACTTGTAATACTCCTTAAAAAATTATTTGCTGTAAATATTTTTGTGTCAATATCTTCGTTTGTGAAATTACTTAAATACTTTTCTATTAAAGCGTGGTAAATTCCAGTACACACATATCTTATAGCATAGAATAAAATAATAAATAAAATCATTATTTTATATTCTTTTGCTAATACTCCTGCTATTCCTCCTAAAATACATCCTAATATAGTTACAAAACCTATAACCATTAAAGATTTATTATGATAACGATTATGAAATTTTTCTTGTTTCTTCGTTCCTATAGATGATATGATTCCTAAAATGGCAAATAAGACTCCTACAGAACTAGCTGAAATATCTAAATCTTCCATTAGGCTAACTTCATAGCTTCCTAATACTACTAATATCGCTGTCATAATACTAGAAAATAAAATAAGACTTTTTACTCTTTCTGATTTTAATACAAATGCAAAAGATTCTTTAATTTCTTTCCATTGATCAACAACTTGTGTTTTTTTCTTTTGAGTCTTTTTTACTGGTTCTATAAAAAGAGTTGATAAAAATGTTACTATTATTAAAGTTGCAAGCGATAAAACAAGTGGAATATAAGGATTGATTTCGTATAAAATTCCTGCTATTACAGTAGAAATAGCATTTAATATATAATAATTAGATATTCCTTTTTCACTAATTTTAGCAAAAATTTTACTTTTTTGTTTTGTTGGTGGTATCGACTCATTTAATAAACTTGGTTCTGCACTTTCTTTTATAGCAAACGATATGGCACTTAAAATTTCTGCAATGATAAGATTGAATAAGTTTTGGCTAAATACAATCACTACCATATAAATACAACTCAATATATTCCCTAAAATAATACTGTTTTTTCTACCTAAAAATTCAATAATGAAAGTGGCAGGAACCTGTGAAAACATAGCAAATAAGTAATAAAAAGAATCAATTAATACGACATCTGCTGCATTAATGTTTTTTACTTGTGTTAAAAATAAGAAATTAATCGTATAAAAGAACAGGTAATCCCAACTAAGTTTTTTATAGGTAGGAAAAAGTTTCATATTTCGTTTTCTCATTTGTATTTTACTTGTATCTTCCATTTTTTTCTCCTCTATTTTTGTATCTTTTTCTTCATTTTTTGTAAGATTTCCTCTTTCGCTTCTTTTTCAATATAACGATAACTATTTTTATTTTGTTTGGTATCGAATCCACATATCGTTTTATAGTTACAAAACTCACATGGCGTTTTTCCATTTTTATAATATGGTTTTATTTCTATTTTACCACTAAAAATTTCTTTTGCAATTTGTTTAATGATATAATCAATATAATCTTGTAAAATTTTAAATTCTTCTTTACTTACTCCGTTAGTCCATTTTTCATTAACTGAACCAGATGTAGTAATAGCTGCTGGTACTAATTTTGAACTTCCAGAAGTTAATGTATTGTCATTCATTTTAATTACTTTGATGTCTGCTAATATTAAACCTTTCATTCTAAAATTCTTTTGGATTAATTCTTCTATTTCCTCTTCTGAAATTTTTTTATCAGCTTGAAGCATTTGCTCTAATAAGGAAAAGTAAAAAATTCCTGCTGGCATAATATCTTCTTCTTTACAAATTGCATCAGAATAAGTTAATAATTGAATTTGAAGTCCTGCATAAACTTCATTTAAATCAATGTTTTTACTAGAAGATTTATAATCAATAATTCTTAAATATTTTCCATCTTCTCCGCGTAGCTGTATCAATTCTATCAATTTTACCACTAATTTCTATTTTCTTTCCATCATCTAGTGTTAATATAATAGGATCATAAGTTCCTTTTTCCCCAAATTCTATCTCTGTTCCTTCTATTGAAAAATCACTATAAATTAAGGTTTGTATCATATATTTTAATGCTTTACTAACTAGTCTTTTTAATCTTATAACTAGTAATCTGTATTTTGCTGTAGCACTAAAAATAAGATTTTTAGTTAATTGCAAATTCTGATCAATAATTTTTGATACAATTTTATAGATATCTTCTTCTTGTAATTCATTTAATTTTAATCCTTTTTCTTTCCTGATTTGTTCAAAAAATTTATCAATTGTTTCATGCATAAAAGAACCTGTATCAAAAGTATGTATTTTTAGGGCTTCTTTTTCTTTTAGTTTTAATCCATATTGTAGATAATAAGAAAAAGGACAACTTTGATATTTTTCAAGCTGTGAAATGCTGGTATTTAAAGTTTTTCCATATAGTTTTTGAATATTTTCTTTTTTTATTGGCTGTGGTAAATTAGTATAATTTAACCCTTGTAAATCACTTTCTAACTTTTTTTGCCAATTTATTTTGGATTTATAGTATTGATAAATCGTATACCAAATATCAGAAATATTTTGTCCTTCCCTAGTTTTTGCAATGTTTTTTAGTAATTCTTCATAAGTAACTTCTTCATTTATTACTTCATTGTCTTTTTGCATGGTATCACTTTGTTCTAACAATTTAGGATACATTCTTTTTATTTTATGAATTAACATAGAAGGTCTTAAAGGTTTCCCTTCTTTGTCAGATGATGGATAAGATAAGTAAATTTTATTTTCAGCTGTTGTAAATGCTTTATATATATTAAAGTTATCTTCATATAGTTGTTCTAAAGTATTTTTAGCAAGCTCAATCTTATCTTCTTTTAATCTTTCTCTATCTTTATCATCTAGAAACCCCTCTTCTTTCTTTACACTTGGAAAATTACCATCATTCAAACCAATCATAAATACTACTTTAACTTTATGACTTCTTGATCGGTCAATATCTCCAAATATTACTTGATCTTGCGTGCCTGGAATTTTTCCTAAACTACTTTGTCTTAATCCTACCTTTAAAATTTTGCTATATTGCTCTAAAGTTATTTTATCTTGACCAAGTACTAAGACCATTTCATCTAATATATCAAGAATTGTTTTGTAACTTGCAATATATTCATTAGCTAAATCTAATAAAGATTTTTCTTGTAGTTCTTGTATCTTTTGGATAATCTTTTGTTCTATTTTTTGCTCTTGTATGTATTCATATAAACATTTTGTAATATTATAAACTGTTTTATCTTCTTCTATTTTTTCTTTACATTGTAATAAAGGTTCTATTATTTGTTTTCTTAATTCATTAAATCTTTGAACTTTGCCTTTCATGTCTTTTTTTTCTGCTTCATAAATAAATTCTTGTCTCCATTTATTTTGTTTAATTCCCCATTTATTACAGTAGTTTTCTAATGCAAATATTTCATCTTCTTCTATATTGGAAAAACCTAATTTTAAATAATTAAAAATAGCTTCAGAAGAAAAATTTTGATCTAGTACTTCTAAAAAAGAAAGGATATATTGTATCACAATATTTTGATTTATATCTCTTTTCTCGTCAATAAATACTGGTATTTTATAAGATGGGAAAATAGCTCTTACTAATGGAGCATATTCTTGTATATTTTTTGTAATAATTGCTATATCTTGATATCTTAATTTTTTATTTTTTATTAATTTTGCTATTTCTTTAGCAACATTTTCTATTTCTAAATAAGGATTTTTTGCTAAAAATAATTCAATATTTTTAACATCTTTTTCATATTTTGTAGGCTTTGATTTGTTCATATTATCGCTTAAATGTTGTAATTCTTCTGTTTGAAATCGATATTGCTTTTTTAAGCAAACAGGTTCTTCTAATTTAAAATTATTTTCATTTGCTATATGCCAAATTTTAGCTATTGTCATCTTATTTGAATAAAATATATCTGTATCTGGATTTGTATTGATATTTAAATCATCTACACAAATTGTGATATTTACTTGTTTAGCAATTTTTACAAATTGCTGAATTACTTCGTATTCTTGTTTGGTAAAGCCTGCAAATTCATCAAAATATATAATACTATTTTTAATTAAGTCTGTTTTACTAATATTGTCTGCTAATAAGGTTAATAAATCTGTTTCTTCCCTATACTTCTTTGCTATTTGTTTCTCCCACTTTTCGTATACAAAAGTGATATCTTTTAATTTTGTTTTTAAATACATGTCTTCTACTTTTTCTATTTCCTGCTGTAAAGTTTGCAATGTTATTCCATGTTTTTTAAATTCATCAATTACTGCTATGCATAAATCAATATTATCATATGATTTTCCTAAAAATTTTAGTTCTTTTTTATAGTCATTTAAAATAGAATACATCACCATAGCTTTTCCTGATTTAGATAACTCTGTTTTAGTGATTCCACCTATTTCCTTTAATACACGATAAGCCATTCTACTTAATGTAAGTACTTCTGCTTGAAAAATTGCTGAAGAAGGAGCAATTTTCATCAACTTGGTTTCTGCTGTATAAGAAAACTGTTCTGGTGTTATCATATAAATTTTATTTTCTTTTCCTAATTGACTTGCTATTTGTGAAAAGCAAAATTCGCTTTTTCCACTCCCTGGCTTTCCATATATGATTCTGATTCCCATTTTTCTCTTCTCCAATAAAATAAATATTGTTGTGCTAGTCCTGCTAAATCGCCAAATTTTTCTTGAGCTATTTTTTCAATTTGTTTTTTACTTATTTTTTCTTCTTGTGGTTGTTTTATATATAAGTCATTCATAACTCTTCTTACCCATACATCAATTGGAAATACTTGTAATCTTTTTAAAGTAGAAAACAATAATATGCAATCTGCTACTTTAGGTCCTACACCAGATAGATTTAGTAACTGTTCCCTAATTTCATTGGTATTTGGATTATTCTGCATTTGATTTAAATCGACTTGTCCTTTTAAAACCATTTGCGTTGTTTCATAGATTCTTTTGTCTCGAAAACCTAATCCTAAATTTCTATATTCTTGTATGGTTACATCTTTTAATTGCTCTGGTGTTGGAAAAGTATAATAAATTTCATTCTTCCATAAAATTTTTTCCCCATATTTTTGACATAATCGTTCTATAATTCCCTTAATCCTAGGTATGTTATTATTGGCAGAAATTATAAATGAAATAATGGTTTCCCATAAGTCTTGATTTAAAATACGAATGCCTTGTCCATATTTCACACTTATTTCCATATTTTTATCAATTTTAGATAATCTTTCTTTTATTTTTCTATAATCTCTTTTTAAATCAAAATACTCTTCTATTGTTTGTTTGATTTGTTTTTCACAAAGTCCTTCTATGAAAATATTTTCTTTTTCTTTTTTAATATTAACAATATTTTTCCCAAATACACCTATATAACTTCCATTCTCTTGTTGTTTCCATCTGAAGCATTGTCCACATTCAAATATATCTTTCAATTCAAAAGAATCTACATTTTGTAATATCATTTTTTGTTCTTGCATATGTTTTCTCCTCTATTTTTATATCTATATTATACTATATTTTTTATATCTTTGTATATAACTTTTTTATGTTTTTTTGAAACCTAAACCTACTACTTCTCTAGAATTTGTTATTATAATAAAACTTTTAGGGTCTATTTTTCTTGCTGTAACCTTTATTTTTGCAATGTCTCCTCTAGAAGCTGCACACATTAGTACCAATTTGTTTTCTTTTGTGTACATTCCTTTTCCAAAAAGTCCTGTCGTTCCTCGTTTTATTTTATCACCTATTTGTTTTGCAATTTCTTCATTTTTATCTGATACTATTAATAATAATTTTGTAAAATAAATTCCTTCAAACAAAATATCAATCATCTTTCCCATTAAATAAATAGCAATAGCTGAATATAATCCAATTTCTATTTCTTTGAGAAATATTACATTTAAACTAATAATAACAATGTCAATAAGAATAATAGCTCGACTCATACTGATGGTTGGCTTATATTCTCTTGCAATGTAGCTTACTAAATCCGTTCCTCCCGTTGATGAATTTACTTTTAAAATAATAGCTGTTCCGAAGTCCTATAATTGCTCCACCATAAATACAAGCTAAAAAGCGATCATCTGTTAATGGATTTAATCTATCTAAAAAATCAATAAAAAAAGATAATGATACAGTTCCTATCAAAGATTTAACAAAAAAACTTTTTCCTATCTTAAACATAGCAAAAAGAAATAATGGAATATTAATGAATAATATCATCATTCCCATTGGTATGTGAAATAAATAATAAGTAATTGTAGCAATACCAGATACCCCTCCTGATGATAATTGATTTGGCAATAGAAATAAAGAAACTCCAATTGCCATAATAAAAGCTCCTAAAATTGTTCCAATTATCTCTACTATTATTTTATTTATTTTATATTTTTTTTCTGACTGCATAAAAATCACCTTTATTTGCAGTATTTGCATATATTGGTGATTTTATACAAGTTATTTATTCTTCTAAAAAATCATGATAAGTTTTAGTTATTTGTATTTTTGACTTTCCTTGTTTTATATTTTCATCTTGTTTTAAAAGCAAGTCTACATCATATGTATCTTTTAATTTTAAAACATTTTCTTTTTTATGTCCAATAACATTATTACTATCAATTGGATTAACCGTTACTTCTACTTCTTTTACCTTAACATTTAATCTTTTTATTTTTGCCACAATTGCATCATACCACATTGCTGACTCTACTAATTGTCTAAATGCTGGATGATAAGGTCCTGCTACTACTTGACTTCCATTAGCTTGCGGATCTGTTATTTCATCAGTATTTTGCAAGCCAACTCGAATTACTTCTATTTTTTTATTGGCAAACATTCTAACTAATTCTTTACAAGTCTCTACAGCTTGTACCAATGGTATAGGTTCATATTTACCTTCCTGATAATCTTTTTCTAATTTAGTATCCTTTACAACTAATACTGGATAAATTCTCATCATTTTTGGTTTTAATTTAATTAATGCTTTTGCTGTATTGATTTCGTCAATTCTTGTGCTTTCTGGCAATCCTACCATCATCTGAAGTCCTAATTTGAATCCATTCCAACGTATCATTTTAGAAGCCCTTTTAACATCAGCAAAAGTGTGCCCCCTACCAGCTCTTTTTAAAATATAATCATTAGCTGACTGTACTCCTAACTCAATAGTCTTTACTTTATATTTTTTTAATTTTTTTAGAATATTCTTATTAATAGCATCTGGTCTTGTAGAAATTCTAATAGACTCTACTTTTCCCTGTTGAATAAATTCATAAGCAACTTCTAATAATTCTTCTTGTAATTTTTCGTCTATTGCTGTAAAACTTCCGCCATAAAAAGCAATTTCTACTTGAGCTTCTTCCTCTTTTATATTTTTTAGATAGTCTTCAATTATTTTTTTGACTTCTTCTTTTGTTGGATTCTTTTTTTGTCCACTAATTGATTTTTGATTGCAAAAGACACAATCATTTGGGCAACCTAAATGTGGTACAAATATTGGTATTATATATTGCTGTTTCATGGGTTTTCCTCTTTTCTATTTTAACTTTTCTAACGCTTTTTTAGCTGCTTGCATATGTGCTTCTTTTTTGCTCTTTCCTTTTCCATCTGCTAATATTTGACCATTGCAACTTACTTGTGCTTCAAAGCTTTTATCATGATCTGGTCCTTGTTCATTGGTAATTTTATATTCTATTTTTACATCGCCACTTTCTTGTAATTTTTCTTGCAATACAGTTTTATAATCTCTATCTCCTACATGTTTAGTAGCTATTTCTATCTCTTCTTTTAAATTTTTGATAATGAATTCTTCTGCTTTTTTTATTCCTCCATCTAAATAAATAGCTGCAATTATTGCTTCTACACTATCAGCTAAAATTGCTGGTCTATTTTTACCTTCTGTTTTTTTTTCTGATTTTCCTAAATATAAGAAATCACTAAAATTATGCGACTTAGCTATTTTATATAAACTTTTTTCGCAAACTACGGCTGCTCTAACTTTAGTCATTTCTCCTTCTTTTAAACTAGGATAATTTTGAAATAAATATTTACTTGAAATAAATTCTAATATGCTATCTCCTAAAAATTCTAATTTTTCATTACTTTCTACTTTGTTTTCATATGCATAAGATGTATGGGTTAATGCTTTTTTTAGTAAATTTTTATCTTGAAAAGTATATCCAACACTTTCTTCGATTTTCTCCATTTTTTACCTCCTTTGCTTTTTGTTAGTAGCTATATTATATACTATTTCACAAATTTTGCAAGAGTCATATTTTATGAAACATAAATTTACCAAAAACTTTTTCTTGCTTTTTATGGACAAGTTGGCTTTAATATTGTATAATAAATATGTATTATTTTAAAGAAAGAGAGAAATTCATAAATGGATTATCATGATAATAGAAATTTATCTGATGTATTTAAGGAACTACAACAAATGCAATATACTAAAAAAAGTAAAGATTATCAAGTTAAGAGAAGATTTACTTTTCCTTTTCGTAGGAATAATTTTTATAAAAACTCTGATTTAAGACTTTCTCATATTATAGTAGGTTGTAGTATTCTAATTATTGCACTAGCAGTTTTCTTCCCTAAAAACTCTTCTTTTACACAAAGTTATGCACGAGAAGAAACAGTAGATGAAATTTCAGAATATGAATTAAATCGTCATCGTTTAAATATTCAAAATATTATTTCTGAAAATGCTGGTATGGATAGAGTAAAAGAACAACTTACAGAAAAACGTGATATCGAATTTGAAACAAAATATAATAACAACCCTTCTCTACCTAAAAGTGAAGAAATTGTTACTCAAGAAGGAATTTTAGGTAAAGAAAATGTTACAGTTATAAAAACCTATGAAAATGGTAATTTTGTGGAAGAAATTATTTTAAATAAAGAAAAACTAGCAGATCCAACTCCTAAATTAATTGACATAGGTACTTCTGAATTTTTAGCTAAACACAAAGTACATATTGGTGATATTATGTATTTAACTGATACTACCAATTTAAAAGAACTTGCAGATTTAACTTCAAAGGATGTAGCTGAAGTAAAAGAAAGTTTAGATGTTAAATTGCTAGAATTACCAAGTGAAGAATGGTGTAAAGTTTCTTTTGATAATATAGTAGGTTATATCAAAACTTCTCATTTAACTTCTGCGTACACAACACCAAATATTGTTGAAAAGAACCGAATTCAAAGAATTTTAATTAAACTTAATATTGATATAGAATTAAATAGAACTAGTGGTTTAACCCTAAATGATTATAAAAAGATTTTTAACAATTTGCCTAATGATAAAAATAAAATTTTCCAAGATAACTATATGGCATTTTACAATGCAGAAAAAAAATACAATATCAATGGTATTTTCTTAGCTTCTATTGCAATTCATGAAAGCGGTTGGGGAACTTCTGATATTGCTAAAGATAAGAAAAACTTATTTGGTTATGGTTCTTATGATTCATCGCCTTATGAATCTTCTATGGAATTTATTGATTATGCAGAAGGAATTGAAACAGTTGCAAAATCTTTAGTAAAATATTATTTAAATCCATCTGGTACTAAGATTTATGATGGTGAAACAGCAGCTGCTTGGTATTATAATGGTCCTACTTTGAGAGGCGTGAATATTAGATATGCAAGTGACAGTCAATGGTATACAAAAGTATTTAGCTATATGCAAACTTTATATAATAGATTACAATCATAAAAATTAGGAGGTTACTATGAAGAAGTGGAAAATAAAAAATGAAAGATTTGTTTTTACAATATTAATTATTACTTTATTTGTTATTTTTCTACTTTATTATAATCTTGTATTTTCTGTTGTGTTCTCCAGAAACGCCTTTGCTAATGAAATGATAGAAATTGCAGATGAAAATGAAAAACCTATTTTTAATATTCAAAAGGTATTATTTTATAGTAGTGCTACTGCTATTGATAATTCAATGGATCAATCTTTAAAAGATATGAGTATTTGCCAATATTCAGATATTTCTATTTATATTGATAATACTTCTACCATTTCTGAATTGACAAATGAAAATACAATTAAACAACTTTATATTGATGATATAGTTATTACTACTAATAAAGATATAGGATCCAAAATTTTAAATTATAAAAACCCATTAAAATTTGGTAAATATGAATTATTGGAAACACCAGAAAATCAAAGAATTGATTTTAATATTATTAATACAAATGAAGAAAATCAAAATCATGATTATTCTACTCCAACCTTTTATACAGATTGTTCTAATCCTATTTCTCTAGGATATTTAAATAAAGATATTTTAACTAATTATTCTATTTCACAAGATAGCAATACTGTTTCATTTAATGGAAAAATTCTTAAAGAAGCTAATATTAATATAGAAGACATTAATTATACCTTAAACTTTAAAATTCATATTATAAATAATTTGAATCAGAAATTTGTTTATAATATGCAAGTAGATGTTAATCTAAATGATAATAACGGTGGTATTTATAATGGATATACTTATAAAGGAAAAAATACTTCTGGTAAAGAATACAACTTTTTTAAAGAGATTTAATAATCCTGTAAATTATTATTTACTAATTCAATATTAGTGTTATTATCCTTATATAATTAATGATTGTAAATATAAAAACACTGCTTAATAACTTTTAGTTATTAAGCAGTATTTTTCTTGCAATTACTTAGATAAGTAATTTAGCTTCTATAATCTTGTATTACTATTTTTTTAGTCGTAATCCATCTTTAAAAGCTTCTCCAACTCTTTCAGTAACTTTATAATACCCATGTGTATATGGATCAAATGCTATCGCATTTACTTTCGAAATATCTATTTTATCTTCATTTATTACACTTTCATCAGCAGTTACATTAACCACTTTTCCAATAACTCCTGCTCCATATTCATCATTTTGATATTCTATAAACTCACATTCAAGACAAATTGGAAATTCGTTTATAATTGGCGCATCTACATTTTCTGATTTTGTTGCAGATAGTCCAGTATTTTCAAATTTATTTGGAGTATTATTCCCTGATACTACTCCAAAATAATCTGCTTCTACAACATGTTTGCTATCTGCAATACTTACTGTAAACGCTTTTCTTTCCTTAATATTTTTTACAGTTTTATGAGTTTCTGTTAAATTTAATATAACTTGGTTTCTTGATAACATAGTTCCCCATGCTGCATTCATTACATCAATACTTCTATCTTCATTATATGTTGCAACCATTAATACTGGCATTGGAAATATTGCTTCTGTAGTTTTAATATTTTTTCTCATTAAAAATTTCCTCCTTTAAACTTTTTTTTATTTATATTATCATAAAAGACAGTAATTATCAAACAACCATATACTTTAGAATTTGTATTACTAATTATTTATTTGTTTAATAACTCTGCAAGGGTTTCCGACAAGCAACTACATCTGATGGAATATCTTTATTTACAATACTACCAGCACCTATCACAACGTTATCTCCAATAGTAACTCCTGGAAGAACAACAACATTTCCACCAATCCACACATTATTACCAACGTTTATTGGTCTAGCATATTCTAATCCTTGATTCCTTCTTTCTGCATCTAATGGATGTCCTGCTGTATAAAAAGCACAATTTGGTGCAATAAATACATTATCTCCAAATTTCACTTTATTACCATCAAGTATAATTAAATTATGGTTAGCATAAAAATTTTCTCCAATTTCAATATTATATCCATAGTCACACATAAAAGGTTGTTCTATAGTAAATGTATTTCCTGTCTTTCCAAATAAACTTTTTATAATATTCGTCTTTTGTATGTGATTTGATGGTTTTAATTTATTATAATCATAACATTTATCTTTAGCTATATATCTTTCATTTATTAAATCTTCATTATAATTCGCATCATATAGTTCTCCTGCTATCATTTTTTCTTTTTCTGTCATTTTTAATACCCCCTTGACACACTTATTATTTGCAAAAATAATTATAATATAATATTGTAAAAAAGATATATATTTAACTCAAATTAATGCAATTATTTGTTTTAGCTATTTTAAATGTTGGATTATCTAGTTTTTATGTAATATTTATTCATTCTATATTAACATTTCTTTTTCTTTTTGTTCTTCTCTTAAATGATAACCTAGTTTAATTCCAGATTCTATTTCATCTGGTTTTAATGGTGCTTTTAATTTTTTACCTAAAATTTTAAGTTCTTCATCATCTCTCACATTCCCAGATAATTCTGTCTTAAGTCTGTCTGTATATTCATGTAATTCCATTTGTACTAAATTTCTAGCTGCTATTAACTTCATTTTCTTTAAAATGTTTTCAAAATTTATATCATAATTTTCAAAACCCTTTTCGAGCATAAAATCTCCACCGTCTAATCTAATATCTGATAATCCTTTTTTTCCTTTATCATCATATAACTTTATCAGTAAGGCTATCATACTAGCATTTATAACTCTTCTATCTTGTTCTTCAAAATTATGAAAAAAATATTTTGGTTCTGGTATCCAAATTCCCCATTCTTTATCTTCTACACCAATACATCTTGATTGATAATAATAGGGTGTAACATATAATTCTCTTTCGTAATCGTTATTTTTACCTTTAAAATAGTATAAAGGAATAATAACATTATCTTTATTAACTCTACTTAACATTTTTAGATTTTCAAACTCTCTTTTCCCAACTCCAAATGGAGTTGATGGTTGATTTACTAAAAAAGTATACTGCCTTTTCTCATCAACAGTTAAAACATAAACTAATTGTGTGCTTCCATAATTTATAAATTGTAATCTTTTTTGTTTACCTTGAAATTCTGGTACTGTATTACTTGAAACTACCTGATTAATAAAGCTATGTATTTCTATAAATTCATTTAAAGCATCTTCTATGCTGTTTTTGTCTTGTGGCATTTTAAAATAATGTATTCCATAATTAGGTATTCCTAAAGAATCTTCTTTTTTTATCATATATTTCTCACCTTTCAATGTAATATCTATTTTTATAAAAAATCTTCTATATTTATTACTTATATTCCTTCCATTTGTTTATTTTTACTTTATTCATCATTAAAATAACTTTTTAACAATTATTTTGTTTGTAAACTTTTTCTCGTTAACTAAAAAACTTACCACCCACATTCCAAATTTATGAATGGAGGTAATAAGCAAATAGATGTCATACATGGACATGGAATAATGTCCCGAAAATTTCCCCTGTACACTCCTTTTTTGTCATCGATTAAGGTTGAGAGCCGAATTTTGCCATTCTTCTCAAAAACTATAACCTTTGCCATATTGTTTTCCTACTAAAATTATTATCTGAAGGTTTTACACAGCCCCTCCAGAAAAAAATGATAAATTTTCTCTGTACCTTGCTGTGTAAAGCACAATAAATTAACTATATTATATTATATCATATATACCCTTAAAAAGCAAATTTGACATAATATCAACCATATGGTGTTGAACAGATATAAATACACTTGATTTTGTTGCTCGTTGGTCATCTCCATTATTTTAGCCATTGCAAATATTATCAAAGAATATTTTGAAAAATTTTCTTCGTAGCATAGGAATTTTATTTTATTTTATTACAAGTCCTAACCACATATGAGTTTTGACCAATGGCACAAAACTCGGGACTAATGTAGTACATGCTGGAAATGAAATTAAAAAATACCATCTATTTTACTGAATGGTATTTGTATATATCTGTTCATAAAAGTTCGAACAGAAACGTTGTTGGAGGCGTACTCCGGTTTATTATTTTTAAAAATACAGTAATATCAATGCTTACAAGGCACAGAATATAAAAATTAATGTAGTGTTAATGTAGTTTTTAAAAGTAAAAATTATCTCATATCCTTTTTACATTATTTTCTTATACAATTTATTATTTCCATAGATTGTATTTTATTGTCTATTTTATTTTTTATGCTACTCAAGAAATATCCATCTGCTCTAAGTTTATCTTTCATATTTAAAATTTCTTCATAAGTAAACCATTTTACGTTTGATATTTCTTCTCCATCTGCTTTAATATTTTCAGATATAATTTTAGTATCAAAAAAGAAACACACTACATTCACGCCTTCAAGTATTTCATTAATAATTTCTAATATTCCTGTTATTTCAACTTTACAACCAGTTTCTTCATAGATTTCTCTTTTAGCTCCTTCCATTAAAGATTCATTTTCATCTAAACCACCAGCTGGAACATTTCATTTTCCTTTACATATCTTTTGGTTTTCCTGTACTAATAAAAATTTTCCATCTTTTCCCAAGATTCCTCCTATAACAACTTTTATATTCATTTATATTCCTCCCTACAAATCACCATTTGATAAAATGATTATACTGCAATACAAAAAAATACAATACTTAAGCTTATATAAAGGTATCAAAAATTAATAATTTTATTTATATTTTCTATAAATTCTATTCCTTCTATCTTATTAATCCCAAAGCATTTTTTTCCTAAATCTTTAAGTGATGCTCCACAATGATAAAGCTCCTTGTTATCTATAATAATAAATCTATCATGGAATTTATCTGTTCGTGCTATTTTTAATGCCCCATATTGTTCATTAAACTTCTTAATATCTAAGTTTGTTAGATTACAATTTTGTGAAGTTAAAATAATTGCTTGGACATTTTTATTTTTCTTTTGTAGCATTTTAAGAATAGTATCATCTATATAATTATCTATTATTACTATTTTACTTTGTGCTGTTTTTATAATATCAATTATTAGTTCATAAGCATCATATATTTGTCCTTTGAAAAATATCTTTTGTTTAAATTCTTGTTCTTTATTCTTTTGTAATTCATTAAATACTTGATTGAATTTATTATCATGTTCTAATAATTTATATTCAACATTTGTTAATCTTTCAAAAACTTGTCCATTTATCGAAATAAATTTTCTCATTTCAACAAATGCATTCATTATATTTATACTTACTTGAACTGCAATTTCATTTCTTAATAGACCTGAAAGCATTGCTATACCCTGTTCTGTAAACGCATAAGGAAGTTTACTTTTATTTCTCTTGCTATTCTCTTTTTTCTCATGCGGTCGCAAATTGCGACCGCATATCTTCAGTTTCCAATGAAGTCGCAATTTGCGACTTCAATATGATACATTCTTCGTTCGTTAATTGAAAACAAAAATTTTCTGGAAATCTTTCCTTATTTCTAGTAACTGTTTCATTTATTCTTTTAGTTTGATAATTATATAACATTGCTACATCACTATCTAACATAACTTGTTTTCCTCTTATGCAATAAATTAAATTCTTGATATCTATTGTTTCATATTTTACTAAATTTAATTCTTTATTTACTGGCTCAATATTAGTGAGATTATTCATAAATAAATTCATTCCTTCCCTGTGTAAACCTTGTTCATATTATAAAACAAATGTTTGTGAATGTCAATATATTTATACAAATAAATTATATTATATATTCCATATAAATAATAAATTTAAAGCCAAGTATTCGAACTGGAGGAGTATTTTTTATATATAAAGACCATTATTCAAAAAGTACTTATTTGTTAATATTTGTAAAAAATGTTAATGTAGTTTTTATGAAAAATTAATGTAGTGTTAATGTAGTTTTGGAAAATTGAGAAAAATTGAAAGAAATCATAAAGAAATGTAAATGCTTGATATAAAAAGCTTTTGACAGTTATAAAAATTCCACAGAATTCTTAAAAATCTGTGGAATTTTAAAATACTTTGGAGGCGACACCCGGATTCGAACCGGGGATCAGAGTTTTGCAGACTCGTGCCTTACCACTTGGCTATATCGCC
>CANQZU010000009.1 GCA_947628415.1 uncultured Clostridia bacterium
TGTTTCATCTGCGTTTTCATGTTTTTCTCCTTTGTTATTCAATTTTTATTACTTATAACATATTTTATTATTTTTTTCAACATAATTTCAAAATTTTTCGTAGAATAAATGTAACAATTTTATTTTTCTACATATTGATTATCTACAATTTCATATTTACTATTTATCCCTCCTTGAATCTGTAAATGCATAGCAGCTCTCCCCGTTGTATCTTTAGCTAACCAGTTAATATAACGTAATTGCTCTGAATCTATATTAGTTGTATCTTTATTAATTCTAAAATAAACATCACTATACATTCCATTTGTTATATTAAATGGTTGTCCATCATATATATGATCCCACATATAAAGAGCATTTTTTCTTATTGTAGTAACACAATTTGGCAACATTCTAAACATACCTGTTCCTTGACATGGCATTGCTACTAATTCTGTTCCGTCTTTAGTTAATAGAAAACTTCCGCTTTGAGTATCTCCAAATTCATGTGTTTGTGATACTATTCTATTTCCTGTAGTATAATTAGGATTTGTATCTTTTACTCCATAATGTATAACTGGAGAATATACATATATTGCCAATGCTAAAGAATTACCATAATTTATGAAACCTGCTTGTATTTTTTCAATTGATGTATCTTCTTCTATAATTAAATTGTCAGATATTATAACTGTACTTATATTTTTATTTCTACTAAAGCTTAATTCTCCTAAATTAGTTACTGTATCTGGCATAATATATGTAGAGTTTTCAAATGTTTTTCCTCTTGGTATTGAAACTAATGTACTTCCATCTTTTGTATATAAAATACCATCTATTGATTTATAATATTGATTTGATTCTGGTACCTCAAATTCAACAAAAATGCCATCTTTTCCACAATCATAAAACATATGTGATGGATATTTATAATGTCCAATTACCTTTACTGTTGATGGAATTATTATTTTGGAACAAGTAAGACTATAATTATGATTAAATCCGCAGTTGTCCTATTGTCTCTAATCCTTCTGGTAAATCAATGTTTTCAAGTGATGTACACATATTAAAAGCTCTTTTTCCTATAGATTTTAAGTTTTTAGAATAATAAAATGTTTTTAAAGCTGTACAATTTTCAAAAGCCGAATTACCAATTATTTCTACACTATCTTCAGTTTTTACATCTTTAATTTTTTTATTATTGAAAAAAGCTTCATCACAAATGATATCTATATTTTTAGGAATAGTCACAATGTCACTACAATTCCAACCATCAACAATAGAATTGTTTACAATAACTAATGAATTTATTTTTCTTTGATTTTCTAACCATTTTTTAGCATATTCAACTGACTTTCTCCTTCTGATTATAACACTTTTCGCAAATTCTATTTCACTAATATTATCACAATGATAAAAAGTAAGATCGTCATCAGATAGTTCTGTAATTCCTTCTGATATAATTACTTTGGTTATTTTACTTTTATAATTCTCAATTTTTTCGCTTTCTGAATCTCCTCTCGTCCAACCACATGAAATATTATCTATATTCCATCTAACAGCGCTATCCATTTTACCTTTTCCTTTAAAAATTAAGGTGTATTCTTCATTATCCTCATTTTTTACTAAAAAAGCTATTATTGATGATGTAGAGTTTCCAGAATTATTGGCATTATACCCACAATTCCATTTTAAAACATAATTTTCCACATCTTCTATTATTTCTTCTTGTTCTACTATTGAAACTTCTCCATTTTCTTCTATTAGAATATCAAATCCATCTAATCCTACAGTTACTGGTAATGATGTTATTTGATTTGAATCAGATAATTTTTCTCCTCCATAAGTTAATCCTTCTATATTTTTTAAATTTTCATTTAAAGCAGTATAGTCTATTTTTGCATTTTCTCTATAACTTCCCGCAACTTCTATTTTAACTTTTTCTAATGCTTGTTCTCTCTTAGTTTTATAAGCCGCTAGTTTAGCATAGCTTAATATACCATTTTCTCCTATTAAGGTACTAATTGTTATTCCGGCTAAAATTAATAATACAATTATTGTTATAACTAGAGCAATTAGTGTAATTCCTTTTTGTTTCATTTGATCTTTCATTTTTTTCTCCTTTGTTATTTAATTTTTATTATTTATAACATATTTTATTATTTTTTTCAACATAATTTCAAAATTTTTCTTATAATAAGTGTAACAATTTTATTTTTCAAAATTTAAAATTAATAAAATAATTAAAAAACTTGTCAAATTTACTTGAATTTCTTCTACTTTTAGTATAAGATAGGATAAGAAAGAATGAGATATTACATAGGAGGAAGAAAATTGCCAAGAAAAACAAAAGAATCACAAGAATTAGAAAATAAAAACAAACCAGAAAAAACAGTAAAAAAAGCTACTACTAAAAAATCAGCCGTTAAAACCACTTCTACAGTAAAAAGAAAAACTACAACTGATAAAAAAACTGCCACCACCAAGAAAAAAGTATCAACGACTAACAAAATTTCTGCTTCTAATACTGCAAAAAAGAAAACAAGTACAAAAAAAGTAGAAAGTAAAACTTCTAATACGCGTACAAAAAAGAAAAAAGTAGAAATAGTAGAATACTACGATTTACCTTATCGTTATAATCAAACAATTATAAAAGTTTTAGCTCAAACTCCTACTACATTATTTATTTATTGGGATATTTCAGACAAAGATAGAGAAAATTTTGAAAAACAATATGGAGATAATTTTTTTCAAATTACTAAACCAATTTTAATTGTATATAACGATACCCTTGGTTATAGCTTTGAAGTAGAAATTAATGATTTTGCTAATAGTTGGTATTTACATGTAGCAGATAGTAAATGTAATTATAGAATAGAATTAGCAAGAAAACCTATTACAAAAACAGAAAAAATTAATACTGATTATATTTATATTACTACTTCTAATCAAATTGAATCTCCTAACGACAAAATTCTATTTGATTCAAATCAGAAAATGGTATATTTTAGGGATATAAAAACAGGAAAAGAAACTCAAAAACAAATTTCTTCTATTTCTTTCCTTCGAAATATGGGAAAAATTTATCATATTTACGATTTATATCAAGCAATTTATCAAGATGAAAATATCTCAAATATTTATAGTAATCCATCTTCTAGTAATCTTTCATCTAAATTTAAATAATATTTAAAATACCGTCTGTTGGAAGTATTATCTTCTAACAGATATTTCAATAAAGGAGATTTACCATATTATGTCAGAGAAAAAAGGATATGTCAGTTTTGTCCTTCATGCCCATCTTCCTTTTATTCATCATCCAGAAAGTGATGACTATTTAGAAGAATCTTGGCTATATGAAGCAATTTCAGAAACCTATATTCCCTTATTAACCAATTTTAAAAAATTGGTAGATGAAGGAGTTTCTTTTCGTATTACAATGTCTATGACTCCACCTTTACTTTCAATGCTAGACAACAAATTGTTACAAAAAAAATATATTCATTATTTGGAACAATTAATTGAATTATCAAAAAAAGAAATTAAAAGAACGGCAAATGATGAAAGATTAAATTCGCTTTCACATTACTATTTTAATCGCTACTCTAATGACTTATATTTGTTTAAAGAAGTTTATCATTGTAATTTAATTGAAGCTTTTAAACATTTTCAAGATATTGGTGTATTAGAAATTATTACATGTGGTGCTACTCATGGTTATTTTCCTATATTATATGTTAATGAAAAAGCCGTTAAAGCACAAATTGCTGTTGGTGTTCAAACCTATGAAAAATATTTTGGGAAAAAACCTCGTGGTATTTGGCTTCCAGAATGTGGATATGTACCAGAAGCCGATAAATATTTAAAAGAATTTGGAATTGAATATATTATTACAGAATCTCATGGAATTTTATATGCCAACCCAACTCCTATTTATGGCACTTTTGCTCCTATCGTTTCACCAGAAGGAGTAGTTGCTTTTGGTCGTGATATTGAATCTTCAAGACAAGTTTGGAGTTCTATTAATGGTTATCCTGGTGATTATAACTATAGAGAATTTTATCGTGATATTGGTTATGATGCTGATTATGACTATATTAAACCTTATATCGCTCATAATGGTGCTAGAGTACATACAGGTATTAAATATTATCGCATTACAGGAGATACTGACTTTAAAGATTATTACAATCCAAGATGGGCCATGGATTCTGCTGAAAAACAAGCTGGTCATTTTTTTGATAGTAGAACCTCTCAAATAAATCATTTAGCAAGTTTAATGGAAACACCACCTATTATTCTTTGTCCTTATGATGCTGAACTTTATGGACATTGGTGGTATGAAGGTCCTTATTGGCTGTACATCCTATTTAAGAAAATTTATTATGATAATTGTAACTTTGAATTAATTACTCCTTCAGAATATATTGACCGATATCCCAATATGCAAATCTCTTCTCCTTGCCGTTCTAGTTGGGGAGCTAACCGGTTATAGTGAAGTATGGTTAAATCCAACAAATGATTATGTCCATAGGCATTTACATGTAGCAGCAGATAGGATGTGTGAACTAGCATGGCTTTATCCAGAAGCACAAGGATTAAAAAAAGAAGCTTTAAATCAGTGTGCTAGAGAATTACTACTTGCACAAAGTAGTGACTGGTTATTTATTATTACAAATGGAACTATGGTCGATTATGCTAAAAAAAGAATTAAAGATCATATAGGAAGATTTACTAAATTATATTATCAAATCAAAGAAGACCGAATTGATGAAATTTTTTTAAAAGATGTATTTGAAAAAGATTGTATATTTCCAGATATTGATTACAAAATATATCAATAAAAAGCAAAAGAATAGTCTCAAAACTCTGAGCTATTCTTTTGTTTTTTGGTTATAAGTAAATATTTTTTTGCTATTAGCAATTTAATAAAATCTGCATACTATAATGTATAAGTTTTTTAAATTTAGTAGATACTAGCTTTATTAGAAAGGAGATTTTTTATGAGATCACTATGTATTAAGACAAATGATTCTAATTTACTAGATTATCTACTAAATGAATTAAAAAATATAGACTTACAAAATATTTGTTTCTCTGAAAATGAATTTAAGGTATATAAAAATATAATTATTCACTATTCTGGTAAAGATGAATCTCTTTTTCTCTCAAAAATATCTTCTATTTTATCTTTTCTTGTTATTGACGAATTAGAAGAAACTTTATTAAAACGATTTATTTTCCAAAATTATTTTTATTTTGATTCCATAGAAAGAAATAAAATCTTAACATTATGTTTTGATATAATGACAGACGATTTTAGTGATTTTTTTGATAAAAAATTCAATTTGTTATACAATATTTTTTACCAATTTTTATCGACTCATAAATCAATTGTACTAAATGGATTCATCAATTTTAGGTTAAAAGATTATTTTGTTTTACTTGATGAAGTAATTTGTGAGGCTGTAAATAGTTATGTAATAGAAAAAGAATATTTAGAATTTATTTCTTTGTTAAAACTATATATTAACTCTCAACCATCAGAATCTGAACTAGTTCATATTGTATTTTCTTGTTCTGAATCAATTTTATTAGATGAAAATAAAAATTTGATTTTAGCAAAAGACGATATTTTTAAAGCAAAATATTTAAGTGATATTAGCTTTTCTTATAATGATTATATATTAAATTCTTTACTTACATTACTTCCTAAAAAAATATATATTCACTTAATTGATGGTTATATGGATGAATTTATTCATACTTTGCAATTAGTATTCGAAAATAGAATTCATTTATGTACAGATTGTAATATTTGTCGATTATATAGAACTTCTAATAAAAATTCAAATATAAAAAAAATTCCACATTCAGAACTTTCTTAATTCTGGTATGTGGATTTTTTATGATTTAATTAAAAGCACTAATTGCTTCACTAAATCCTGGTAATAAAATATTAGTAAAATCATTTTCTTTGCTTACTTGCCATTTACCTTCTTGTTTTTCTAATATTATTGATTGATTTGTTGTTATCTTTTCAATTTCACTATTATTTAATTCTTCTATTAGATAATTTGTCATTTGTTCATCATTTACTTCTTGTCCACTAAATGCTGTTTTAATTGCTTTTTGCATGTAATTTCCTAAAATAGTTTTAAAATCTTTAGTGGTTATTTCCACTTCAGCAGTTGCTTTATCTCCATCTTCTTTTACATTTAGAACTTTCCATGATAATTCATTGAAAAGTAATGTTTGTGCTTCTTTATTTAATTCTTCTCCATCTAATATATCATTGTTAACCCATTCATCATAATTAGCAACTACTTCACGTGCATTGTCATAGTTACCTGTTTTTAATGCATTTAACATAGTATTTATTGATTTTTGTGGCGTATTTGATGTTATCACATTATAAATAATAATAGCAATTATTAGTATGGCAATTATTGCTATGGCAATAATTACAACATTATTATTTGATTTTTTCTTTTCTGTTTTTGTATTTTCAAATTTTTTCTTTGTTTGTTTTGGAGTTTCTGCTTTTTTGGTTTCTGTTGCTACTTTTTTATCCTCTACTTTTTTATCATTTACTTTCTTTTGCTCTACTTTCTTTTCTTCCATTTTATCAGTTGATTTTGTTTCTTCTTTTTTTTCTTCTTCCATAACACAATCCTCCTTATATTTCTTTCTGTTTCAATTATATATTAGTGTTTTATTTTTTGCAATATTTTTTATAAGTTTTTTTGTTTTACATAGCACCATTAATTCCACCTGCTACAATCTCTTTCATATTTTCAATTAAATCATCAATTTCTTTTGGTGTTACAATTAAATTATATTCTTTTGGAATTAAGGCTTCTTTGATTTCTTCATAATTATCTTTTTCTTTTAATTGATTTAAATAATCATTAGATTTTGCTTCATCTTGTAATTTTTGAATAAATAAATCTAAACAATCATTAACTAAAACTGCTGTTTCTACCACTGTTGGAATTCCAATAGCAATAACTGGTATTCCTAACGTACTTTTACTAATTTCACTTCTGGTATTTCCTACTCCTGCACCTGGCACGATTCCTGTATCGGATAATTGGATAGTACTACTAATTCTTTCAATACTTCTGGAAGCTAATGCATCAATTACAATTACTAATTTTGGTTTGATATTATCTACAATTCCTTTTAAAATTTCAGCGGTTTCAATTCCTGTTGTTCCGAAGAACTCCTGGTGATATTGCACTTACCATTCTGGTTCCTTCTTCTACATATTGTGGCAAATATCTAATAATGTGTCTAGTTACTTCTATTTCATTAATGACCTTTGGTCCCAAAGCATCTGGTGTAACGTAAATATTTCCTAATCCTACAACTAAAATTTCTCCTTGCTTATCAATATAATTATCCACAATCTTTTTCAGCTCATTAGTCAAAACTTCAGATGCTTTACTAATTTCTTCTTCTTGTGCAATTTTTAATTTTTTAATATCAATTGTAATATAATTTCCTATTGGTTTTCCGATTGCTTTTTCTCCTCCTTCATTGGTTATTTTTACTCTTTCCACTTTAATATTTTCATTTATTTCTTCCATTTCGGTATCTATTCCATCAATTTGTTCTAAATTATTTGCTTTTTGATAAATTTCTCTTCTTTCTGATGCTAAATCTGTTCTAAAATTAAACATAAAAATACCTCACTTTCCTTTTCTTTTGTTAGTATGTACTATTTTCCATTTTTTATCATAATTTCTTTTTATAAATTATAGTATTTAAAAGCAAAAAAGAATTGTTTTTACTTTTAGTATAGAAACAATTCTTTCTTATTTTTAATTTTTTCTTTATTCTAAATATTTTTTCAAAAACTTACCTGTATAACTTCTTTCATTTTTACAAACCTGTTCAGGAGTTCCGAATTGCAATTACTTCTCCGCCATTATCTCCACCTTCTGGACCTAAATCAATGATGTGATCACATGTTTTTATTAAATCTAAATTGTGTTCGATTACAATAATAGTGTTTCCTGTGTCAACTAGTCTTTGTAAAATATCTACTAATTTATGAACATCTGCAATATGAAGTCCTGTAGTTGGTTCGTCTAAAATGTATAAGGTTTTGCCAGTTGCCCTTTTTGATAATTCAGTCGCTAGTTTCACTCTTTGTGCTTCTCCACCTGATAACGTAGTTGATGGTTGTCCTAATTTAATATATCCAAGACCTACATCATATAAGGTTTGTATTTTTTGTTTGATTTTAGGAATTTTATCAAAAAATTGTAAAGCTTCTTCTACTGTCATATCTAATACTTCAGCAATATTTTTTCCTTTATATTTTACTTCCAAAGTTTCTCGATTGTATCGTTTTCCTTTACATACTTCACAAGGTACATAAATATCTGGTAAAAAATGCATTTCAATTTTATGAACTCCATCACCAGAACAACTTTCACATCTTCCTCCTGCTACATTAAAACTAAATCTTCCTTTTTGATAACCGCGCATTTTAGCTTCTTGGGTTGTTGCAAAAATATCACGAATTAAATCAAAAACTCCTGTGTAAGTAGCTGGGTTAGAACGTGGTGTTCTTCCAATTGGTGATTGATCAATATTAATAATTTTATCAATATTTTGTAACCCTCTTACTTCTTTACATTTACCTGGTTTTTCATTAGATCCATTTAATTCTTTTGCAATAGTTTTATACAATACTTCACTAACTAAAGTTGATTTTCCGTGAACCTGATACCCCTGTTACACAATTAAATACACCTAATGGAAATTTAACGCTAATATTTTTTAAATTATTTTCTACAGCTCCCACTACTTCTATTACTTTCGATTTTATCTGTTTTCTCCTTTTTTTAGGAACTGGTATTTGTTTTTTACCACTTAAATATTGCCCTGTAATAGATTCTTTTACTTGTTTAATTTCTTCTGCTGTTCCGTTGAGCCATGACTCTTCCCCCATGTACTCCTGCTCCTGGTCCAATATCAATTACTTGATCTGCTGCATACATAGTATCTTCATCATGTTCTACAACTAAAAGAGTATTTCCTAAATCTCTTAATTTTTTTAATGTAGCTAGTAATTTGTCATTATCTCTTTGATGAAGTCCAATACTTGGTTCATCTAAAATATATAAAACACCAGTTAATCCAGATCCGATTTGTGTTGCCAAACGAATTCTTTGTGCTTCTCCTCCTGATAAACTTCCTGCATTTCTAGATAAAGTCAAATATTCTAATCCAACATCAATTAAGAATTGTAATCTTTGATCGATTTCTTTTAATATTAATTCCGAAATCATCTTTTGCGTTTTATTTAAAGAAAGATTAGTCAAATATTCTTTGATTTGATTAATTGGCATATCTGTTAATTCATTAATATTTTTATCTCCAATTTTGATGGATAAAATTTCTGGTTTCAATCTAGCTCCATGGCAAGCATGACAAGGCGAATTACTCATATACATCTCATAAAAATCTCTCATTCCTTGTGATTTTGTTTCATTATGTCGTCTATCCAAAGTTGGCAAAACTCCTTCAAAAGGTGCTTTAAATTTTCTTATTCCTGCATATGAGCTATATTCAAAATCAATTTCTTCATTTCCTGTTCCATATAAGATTTTTTCTAAAAATGCTCTTGGTAAATCTTTTATTTTCTTATTTTTAATCTCTACTCCATAATGTTTTGCAATACTTTCAAAATACATCTTTGCCATAGTATCGCCTTTTTTCATGGTACTTGCTCCAAAAGCTTTTACTCCATCATACAAAGTTTTATTTTTGTCTGGAATAATCAAATCTTCATCCATTTTCATTAAATATCCTATTCCAGTACATTCAGGACAAGCTCCAAATGGATTATTAAAAGAAAACATTCTTGGACTCAATTCTGGAAAACTAAAACCACAATCAGGGCAAGCATAATTACAGCTATATAACACTGGTTTTTGTCCAACAATGTCAATTAATACCATGTTATCTGCATGTTTTAAAGCTACTTCAACAGATTCCGTTAATCGACTTATAATATTATCTTTTATTACTAATCGATCAACAATTAATTCTACTTCGTGTTTTTTCTTTCGATCTAACACAATCTCATCTTGCCCTAACTCATAAATTTCTCCATCAATTCTAACTCGAACAAACCCTTCTTTTTGGTATCCTTCTAGTTGTTTCGTAAATTCTCCTTTTCGGGCTCTTACAACTGGTGCCAGCACTTGAATTTTTGTACCTTCTGGCAAACTCATAATATTATCAATAATTTGATCAATACTTTGCTTTTCTATCTTTTTATGACAGTTTGGACAATATGGAACACCAATTCTAGCATATAATAAACGAATATAATCATAAATTTCTGTTACCGTTCCAACTGTTGATCGTGGATTTCTAGAAGTCGTTTTTTGATCAATTGATATAGCTGGTGAAAGTCCATCAATTCGCTCTACTTCTGGTTTTTCCATTAAACCTAAAAATTGTCTAGCATAAGATGATAAACTTTCTACATATCTTCTTTGTCCTTCTGCATATAATGTATCAAAAGCCAAACTAGACTTTCCGTGAACCAGAAAGTCCTGTAATGACAACCAATTTATCTCTTGGTATTTCTAAATCTATATTTTTTAAATTATGTTCTTTTGCTCCTTTGATTGTAATTTTATCGTTCATAATCCCCTCCTGTTTTAAATATATTATACTATATTTATTTGATAAAAACAAGAGTTTGGTATTATTTTTTCATGTATTATATTTATTTTACCATAGTTTAACATTTGCTAAACATTCTAATTTTTCTAATATTAAAATATTCCAATAATTTCTCCATTCTCATTAATGTCAATATTTTCTGCTGCAGGAACTTTTGGTAATCCTGGCATAGTCATAATTTTACCAGCTAAAACAACAACAAATCCAGCTCCTGTTTTTAATTCAACATTTCTTACTGTAATATTATAATCTCCTTTACATTCTAAATTTTTCGGATCATCAGAGAAAGAATATTGTGTTTTAGCAATACAAATTGGAAAATCTCCGTATCCCAATTCTTCTATTTTTTTAATTTCATTAATAGCTTCTTCTGAATACTCTACATTCTTTGCTCCATATATTTTAGTTGCTACTTTTTCAATTTTAGTTTTAATAGAATCTTTTAAATCATACATATATTCAAAATGTTCTTCTTTGTTTGTTAATTCTACTAGCTTTTCAGCAATATCGATTGCACCTTCTCCACCTTTTGCCCAACCTTCTACTAAACTTAAAGCAACACCTTTTTCTTCTAATTTTTCTTTTAAGAAAGCAATCTCCTCTTCTGTATCTTGTACATATCGATTTAAAGCCACAATAACATTTAATCCAAATTTATTTTTTATATTATCAATATGTCGATATAAATTGTCAATTCCTTTTTCTAATCCTTCTCTATTTTCTTCTTGGATTTTTTCTTTTTCTACTCCACCATGGTATTTGATAGCCTTTATGGTTGCTACAATTACTACACTATCTGGTTTGATTCCTGCTTTTCTACATTTAATGTCTAAGAATTTTTCTGCGCCTAAATCTGCTCCAAATCCTGCTTCTGTTACCACATAATCTCCTAATTTTAAGGCTAATTTCGTAGCTATGACACTATTACATCCATGAGCAATATTAGCAAATGGTCCTCCATGAATAATAGCTGGTGTATGCTCTAACGTTTGTACTAAATTTGGTTTAATTGCATCTTTTAGTAGCACAGTCATAGCACCTTGTGCATTTAATTGCTTTACATAAATTGGTTGTCCTTCTTTGTTATAACCAATTAAAATATTTCCTAATTTTTTTCTTAAATCTTCTATGTCTTCTGCTAAACATACTACTGCCATAATTTCTGATGCTACAGTAATATCAAATTGATCCATTCTTGGTACAATATTTTTTTCTCCTGATAAACCTGTATTTACTGTTCTTAATTGTCTATCATTTAAATCGACACATCTTTTCCATACTACTTTTTCAAATCCTAATTCATTTCCAAAATAAATATGATTATCAATTAGACTAGCTAATAAATTATTAGCAGCTGTTATTGCATGGATATCTCCTGTAAAATGTAAATTAATATCTTCCATAGGTGCAACTTGTACTTTACCACCACCCGTTGCTCCTCCTTTAATGCCAAATACTGGTCCTAGCGATGGTTCTCTTAAAGCTAATATAGATTTTTTTCCTATTTTTCTTAAGCCATCTGCTATAGCTATTGAAATAGTTGTTTTTCCTTCTCCTAATGGAGTAGGATTAATAGCTGTTACTAGTATTAACTTTCCATCTTTTTTTCCTTTTAAATTTTCATAAACTTCATTAGAAATTTTAGCTTTATATTTGCCATATGTTTCTAAATTTTCTTCTTCAATTTCTAATTTTTTTGCTACCTCCACTATCTTTTCTAATTTTGTACTTCTTGCTATTTCGATATCTGTCATCATAAATCCCTCCTTATTTTATTATATAATTAATCCAACAACAAGCCCAATTAATGCACCTACAAATACTTGTACAGGTGTATGTCCTAATACTTCTACTAATTTTTCTGATACTTGCATACTAGTCAATCCAGGTGTTTCTATCAACTTATTTAATAATGCTGCCTGTTTTCCTGCTGCTCTTCTTACTCCACATGCATCATACATAACTACAAATGCTAATATAAATGATAAGGCAAAAATAGGGCTTCCTACTCCTTCTTGTTTTCCAATTAAAGTAGCTAATCCTACTACCACTGCTGAATGAGAACTTGGCATTCCACCTGCTCCCATAATTCTTTTAAAATTAAATTTTTTAGTAGTTACTAGGTCATAAATTAGTTTAAACATTTGTATTCCAAACCATAATAAAAATGGTACATAAATATATTTACTTTGTACAAATGTCATTAAGTCATTCATATTATTTTATTCCTCCTTATTTTGTCCACTCATAACATTAAAGGTTATTGTTCTGCTTCATTAAAATCTTCTTCCTTAATTTCGCCATTTTTATTTATTAATATTGTTATTTTCTTTTCGGTTTCTTCTAAAATTTTATTACATTGTTTTGCAATTTTTATTCCTTCTTCAAATTTTAAAACAGAATCCTCTAGACTCAATTCTCCTTTTTCTAATTCTTCTACAATATTTTCTAATTGTTGCATTTGTTCCTCAAAACTTTTATTCAATTAAAATCCCCCTTTACTGTATTTGTGCTTCTTTTACTCCATCTGTAAGTTGAATTTGTATTTTATCTTTTTGTTTTAATTCTTCCACACTTTTTATCACTTTACCATCTTTTTGTATAATGGAATATCCTCTTGTTAATGTTTTTAATGGACTATAAGCATCTAGTTTTGCAACTAATTCTAGATATTTTGCTTTGTCTCTTTCTTGTATTGTTTTCATAGAAGTTTCTAATTGTTTTACAAAAGAATCAATTTGAATGTAATTGTCCTGTATTTTTCTAGTTGGTTCTTTAAAAATAGTACTTGCCATTACCTTTTCATATCTTAATTTCATTACTTCTATTTTTTTTAATAAAGACATTCTTAATCGATTTTGATATGTTATTATTTTTTGTCTCATCTCATAATTATCAATTACAGCAAGTTCTGCTGCAGCTGATGGTGTTGGTGCTCTTAAATCTGCTACAAAATCTGCTATTGTAAAATCAGTTTCATGTCCTACTGCTGAAATAATTGGAATTTTCGATTGATAAATACTATGTGCTACTATTTCCTCATTAAATGGCCATAGGTCTTCTAGAGATCCTCCTCCTCTTGCTAAAATTAATACATCTGCTAACTGGTTTTCATTCATATAAGTAATTGCATCTGAAATTTTTTCTGCTGCTCCTTCTCCTTGTACAGGAACAGGTAATAATCGAATTCTTACATTTGGATTTCTTCTTGTAGCTACATTTATAATATCTCGAATTACAGAACCTGTTTGGGAAGTTAGCACACCTATTACTTTTGGCATTACTGGAATCGACTTCTTATGTTCTTGATCAAATAATCCTTGTTTTTCTAATCGTTCCTTTAGTTCTTGAAATTTAGTATATAAATCTCCTAGACCATCTTCTTCCATAGCTTTAACATAAATTTGATAAATACCATCTCTTTCAAAAACAGATACTCCTCCAAAAATAAATACCTTCATTCCATCTTTTGGCATGAAGTTTATTTTTTGGGCATATGTTTTAAACATAATGCATTTAATTAAAGATTTGTCATCTTTTAAAGTAAAATACATATGCCCTGTATAATGATTTTTAAAGTTAGAAATTTCTCCTTTGACTAGAATATTATCTAAATATTCATCTTCTGAAAATTTGTCTTTGATATATTTGTTTAAGTCAGAAACCGTTATGGCCATTTCTGCATATTTCATATTTGTTTCCTCTTCTATTCATTTACAACACTTGCTAAAATTCCATTTACAAAATTTTTAGAAGTGTCTTCTCCATATTTTTTAGCTAATTCAACTGCTTCATTGATTGCTACTTTAAATGGAATATCGGTATACTTTAATTCGTAGATTGCTAATTTCAAGATAGCTAAATCAATTCTAGAAATTCTTTCTATTTTCCAATCTGCTTTTAAATTTTTTTCAATTTGACGTAAAATTTCTTCGTGATTTGTTTGTATACCAAAAATAACATTTTCTATGTATTCTTTAGCATTTTTATCTTTTATTTCATTGCTTTGAAGATATAATTCAATTGCTTCTTCTAGATTATCTTGTTTTTGTATTTCTAGACTATAAATTAATTTAAATGTTTGTTCTCTAATTGCTGTTCGGTTCATATTTTTTCCTTTCTTTAAGTACTTACATTTTATCAATAAATGTTTTCAATTTTGCCTTTACTTCTTCCTTATTTTGTTGTACATAATTTCCTATAAAAGCTCCTAATATTAATATAACTATTGCTAATATTAAATCATGTAATCTAGTTATTAAAATTAAAATAGCTATGATAATTCCAATAATTGCTCCTTTATAGTGATTCCAGAAATCTTTAAAATTCATATTTATCACATTCCTTTCCTTTGTTAATTCATCCAAATTTAAATAATTATTCTCCTTGTTGTTGTTTTGGAGCAACTTTTTTTACTGATATATTTACTTCTTTTACTTCTAAATCAGTAGCTGTTTTTACTTTTTCTTTAATTTTAGCTTGTAAATTAGCAGATAAATCTTTTATAATTGCATCTTCATTTACAATTAAATTTACAAACACTTTTACGTTATTGTCTTTATCTAATTCTACTCGAGTGGTAACATCTTCTGCACTTTGAAAATTTAAAGCTACAGAATTTACTAAATTTTCTATTGTCTCTTTGGAAATCATAAGTTTTCCACTTTCATTTTCTAAAAGTACTCCTTGTCTTTCTTTAATTTGTTCTTTAGAATTAGTATCAAAAAATATACATTTTATTGATAACAAAATAAATACAGCACATACTCCAAGTACAATTCTACTAGAAGTTTCTCCTACTATAATTTTGTTAATTAAATCTCCTACTAGTTGCATATCTAGCCAACCAAATACTAATAAACATAAAATAACCGATAATATTAATATAATATTAGAATAAATAATTAGTGTGATTTTTTCTAAAATTTTCATTTCATTTCCTCCTACTTTATTTTTCTTCTTCTTTTTGAACATCTCCATTTATAAGTTCTTCTTTTGATTCTCCTTTAATAATGTCTGTATTTACTCCTTGCACATGTACATTTACTTCTTCTACTTCTAATCCAGTCATACTTTCTACTGCTTTTTTAACTCTGTTTTGAATTTCAAATGCAACGTCTGGAATTCTTGAACCATATTCTACAATGATATTAACATCAATTTTGGCTTGCGTACCTAATACTTCTACTTTAATTCCTTTTGCTAAATTTTTCTTTCCACTAAATACTTCTGAAATGCCTCCTGCAAATCCTCCTGCCATTCCAGCTACACCTGGCACTTCTGATACAGCAACTCCTGCAATTACTGCTACTACATCATCTGATATCTGAATTCCTTCATTTTCTGTTTTTATTTCTTCTTCTAATTCTACAACTTCTCCTTTTTTCGAATCCATATTGTTTTCTTCGCTCATAATATCCTCCCTTTCTTTCATATCTTTAATGGTTTCTTTAAAATCAAAAAAGATATACTTAGAATATGTTATAAGTATATCAATTTCTTGTTTTTTTTTCAACTATTTTAAAGAAATTTATTTGAGTTATTATTCAAATACATCAAATTCTTTAATTAAATTTCCTCTTAAAAAATCTTGTATTGGCATTCTTTTTGCATTTTCGCCTTGAATTTCCAAAACTTTTAAAATTCCATCTTTGGTTTTTATAAAAAGTCCATCCTTTGAATTTGAAACAAGTACAGTACCATTTTTTAGTATTTCTGAATTTTCTATTATGAATTCATTATCTGGTACAACAGCAACTTTCCAGAATTTTATTTTTTTATTTTTTAAATAACTATATGCACCCATAATTGGATTTAAGCCTCTTACTAAATTTTTAATTTCTTTAGCTGTTTTTGTATTCCAATCTATTTTAGACATTTCTTTTGAAATCATAGGAGCAATTGTAAAATCGTTTTTCTGTTTTTTTCTTGGTGCATTTCCTTTCTCAATCTGTTGCAAAGTTTGAACTAATAATTCTGCACCTATTTTAGAAAGTTTTTTCCATAACTCTCCTGTTGTTTCTTCTTCTCCTACTTCTACTTCTTTTGTTAAAATAATATCTCCTGTATCTAATCCTTCGTCCATATACATTGTAGTAACTCCTGTTTGTGTATCTCCATTTAAAATAGCCCATTGGATTGGTGCTGCTCCTCTATATTTTGGAAGGATAGAAGCATGTACATTAATACACCCATATTTTGGTATATCTAAAATCTCCTTTGGAAGTATCTTTCCATAAGCTACTACGCAAATAAAATCTGGTTGTAAATCTTTAATTTCTTCAAAAAACTTATGATTATTTTTAATTTTTAAAGGTTGATAAATTGATATCTTTTTTTCTAATGCAAATTCTTTTACCTCTGATGGAAGTAATTTCATTCCTCTTCCCTTTGGTCTATCTGGATTTGTTACTACACCAGAAATCGTATATCCTGCTTTATAAATTGCTTCTAAACTTTCCTTTGCAAAATCTGGCGTTCCCATAAATACAATCTTCATCATTATCCTCCTAGTATCATTTTTCTTTTTCTGGCTCTACATATTCCAAGGTTCCTGGAATAATTTTATCAATGAATACTTCTCCGTTTAAATGATCTACTTCATGACATATAGCTTGTGCCAATAATTCTTTTGCTTTAACTCTCATTTTCTTTCCATTTCTATCTGTATATTCAGCTATTACTTCTTCTGGTCTTACAACTTTAGCAAATTGATTTGGAAAACTTAAGCATCCCTCATCTACTTCTTTTTCTCCTTTTGTTTTGATAATAACTGGATTAATCAACACAATTGGACCTTTATCATCATATAAATCAATTACAATTACTCTTTTTAATACACCTACTTGTACTGCTGCAAGTCCTACACCATTATATTTATGCATGGTTTCTATCATATCATCAATTAGTATTTGTATCTTTTCATCTATAACTTCAACTTCTTTAGATTTTTTCTTTAAAATTTCATCGCCTTCTAATCTCAAATTACGAATTGCCATTTTTTTACTCCTTTTTATTTTAACTTTAAAACATATTATTTGGATTTATATCTATACTTACTTTAGTCATTTTAAAATTTTGATTATATATTTCTTTTAAAGCTTTATTTAATATGTGATTTGCTTGCTGTGTAATGTTCCCTTTTATAATCATTCGAAAACGAATTCTATTTTGTATTTTATCAATAGGTGATGGCATTGGATGAAAAATTTTAAATTGTGTTTCACCTAAATTACTTTTTAAATAAGAATACATCCATTTGGTTGCTTTCTGAATTTCTGTTTCTAGTAAACTATTAAAGTTCACTACTATTATATCGCAAAAAGGTGGATATTTCAACTGTTTTCTTAGAGCAATCTCTGTTTCATAAAATGTTTTATAATTTTGTTTTTTAGCACATTGTATACTAAAATTCTCTGGATTATAACTTTGTATAATTACTTTTCCTGGTAAATTTTCTCTTCCTGCTCGTCCGTGCTACTTGAGTTAAAATTTGAAAAGTCCTCTCATTAGATCGATAATCGTCCATGTTTAAAGAAGTATCTGCTGTTATAACTCCAACTAGTGTAACATTTGGAAAATGATGTCCTTTTACTACCATTTGTGTGCCAATTAGAATATCAATATTTTCTTTTCGAAATTGTTCTAAAATTTCTTCATGAGAATTTTTTTTGGTTACTGTATCAATATCCATTCGAATTGTTTTAGCAGATGGAAATTGTTTGTGAATTTCTTGTTCTAATTTTTGCGTACCTCCTCCAAAATAACGGATTTTATCACTATGGCATTCTGGGCAAATTGTTACAATTTTTTCTTCATAACCACAATAATGGCATTTTAACTTTTTTTCATAACTATGGTATGTCATGGTAATATTGCAATTTTTACATTTTATAGTATATCCGCAGTTTCTACATATAATAAAAGTAGAATAGCCTCTTCTATTTAAAAATAAAATTGTTTGTCTTTTTTCTTTTAAATTCTCTTCTATTGCATGAAATAATTGCCTACTTAACATAGAATGATTTCCGCTTGCTAACTCTTGTTTTAAATCTACTACTTGTACAATTGGCAAAGAAGACTTATTTGCTCTCTTTGTTAAAGTCAAACATTCTATTTCTGGATTTTCTTTTGTCGCATTATAATAAGTCCTAATATCTGGAGTAGCACTTCCTAATAACAATGGACATTGATTTTGTTTGGCAATTTGAGTTGCTATTTCTTTGGTATCATATCTTGGATTAGATTCAGATTTATATGAACTATCATGTTCTTCATCAATTATAATTATACCAATTTGTTTAATTGGTGCAAAAATAGCAGATCGTGCCCCTATAATTATTTTGGCTTTGCCCTCTCGAATTCTTTGCCATTCATCATGTCTTTCTCCTATTGATAATTTACTATGTAATACAGCAATTATTTCTTTTCCGAAACGAGCTATAAATCGATCTAACATCTGTGGTGTTAATGATATTTCTGGTACTAAAAGTATAGCTGCTTTTTGCTTTTCTATTACCTTATTAATTAATTGAAGATAAATTTCTGTTTTTCCTGAACCCGTTACCCCATGAAGTAAGAAAGTTTTATATTGACACTCTTCTATTTTTTTTTCTATTTTTTTATAAGCACTTTCTTGTTCATTTGTTAAAATTAATTTTTGTGATTTTTCTCTTTCTTTTATTTGCTCTACATTTTTATCTTTCAGTGGGTTTCTTTCAATTTTTTCTTCTATAACTTCTAAATAACCTTTTTTTATTAATGTATTAACAATTGCTCTGGAACAATCAGTAAACATTTCTATTTCTGATATGGTTGCACCTTCATTTTCTTTTACAAAATTGATAATCTTTTTTTGTTTTTCTGACTTGATTTTTCCAATTGCTATGTCAAATTCTATGTCTTCTATTTTTTTTCCTATGAAAACACTATAAATTATCTTATCTTGTATTCTTTTTTCTTTATTTTTGCTTTTAGTTCCTGGTGTTAGCATTAATTGTATACAATCTGAAATATTACAAAAGTATCGATTTGCCATCCATTTAGCTAATTCTATTTGTTCATTCGTTAATTGTTCTTCTAATTTTGCAATATCTTTAATTGTTTTTGTATATTGAGTTGCCTCTTTTAATCCTACTACAAAGGCCTCTTCTAATTTTCCTGTTTTACCAAATGGAACTAATACTTTACTTCCAACAAAAATAATCCCATCCAATTCGCATGGGATATTATAATCAAAAGTCCTATTTAATTTTTTGGCTGTTCGATTGATTATTACTTCTGCTATCATTTTCTTTCCTCGTTTCTAGGTCTCTGTTTGTATCAATTTGTAGCAACCAATTTTTGTTCATGTTCTATAATTGTCATAATTATTTGAACTGTCTTTTCTAAATTATCATTTTTTAATATGTAATCATACATATTCATTCTAGATTCTTCATAATCAAATCGATTCAATCGTAACATAATTTCTTCAGGTGATGGCTTGTCTATTCTTGTTTCTAGTCTTCTTTTTAGTTCTTCTTTTGGAACTCTTAAAAAGATAGTAACTATTTTTGTGTCATTTTTTAATAAATCCTTCAAATGTTCTGTTCCATTGACATCAATATCTTTTACAATTATCTTTCCACTTTTTATTTTATTGTTTAATAACTTTCTAGAAGTTCCGTAATATTGATTATGATGAATATCATATTCATAAAATTCTTCATTTTTTATCATCTCTTCAAATTTCTCTTTTGATACAAAATGGTAAGTTTGTCCTTCTATGTCTCCATTACGCATAGTTCTAGAAGTAAAAGATGGAAGTGATTCTACATTTTCCATCCTTTTTATTAATTCTTTTTTTATTGTATCTTTTCCTGCACCTGCAACTCCAGATAATATCACTAGCATATAGTTACCTTCCCTTCTGCTATTTCATTAGCAGCTAATGTTACAGGAGATTCTTCTTTTGCCTTTGTTTTTGTTTCATCCCCAGCTGCAATTTGTCTTGCTCTTCTTGCTGTTGCAATTACTAATTCATATCTATTTTGTACTTTTGTTAATAATTCTCCAACCGTTGGTTTTACAATCATTTTAATATCCTCCCTTTTATTTAATTAATCTTCTTGAGAAATAGTTTTATCAATTCTTCCCCCTACAGTTTCTGGTTGAACTGCTGACAATATAATATGTCCAGAATCCATAATTAATACAGCTCTTGTTCTTCTTCCATAAGTAGCATCTACTGCTGTTTTATTGTCTTTTGCTTCTTGTACCATTCTTTTAATTGGTGCTGACTCTGGGCTTACAATAGCAACGATTCTTTCTGCTGAAACAATATTTCCAAAACCAATATTAACTAATTGCATCTTATCAACTCCCTTATCTTTATTCTATATTTTGTATTTGTTCTCTTATGTTTTCCAATTCTGTTTTTATATCAATTACTTTATTAGTAATTTCCAATTGATTTGCTTTCGATCCAATTGTATTAGTTTCTCTATTCATTTCTTGTATGATAAAATCTAATTTTTTTCCAATTGTCTCTTCTGAATCTAAAAAATTTTGAAATTGTGCAATATGACTTTTTAATCTAGTAACTTCTTCTTCTACAGAACACTTATCAGCATATATAACTACTTCTTGTGCAAGTCTTGCTTGATCTATTGGTTGGTCTTTCAAAATTTCTTTAATTCTTCCTTCTAATTTTACTACATATTCTTCAATAAGTCCAGTAGATAAAGAAGATATTTCTTCAACTTTTTCTTGAATTTTCTCTATTCTTATTTTTAAATCTTCTGCTATTCTAATACCTTCTTGTTTTCTCATATATACTAAATTTTTACTTGCTTCTTCTACTGCTTTTAAAAGTTCTTGTTTGATAGTTTCATCTTCTTGATTACTTTCTATACTTAAAACATCTGGTAATCTAGATATTTCTGTTACTTCTATATTAGATAAAATATTTTCCTGTTCTGCTAACTTTTTTAATTCTTGAATATAAACTTTTGCTATTTGAGTATTAATTTTAATTTCTTTTCCTTCTAATGAATTATTTTCAAAATTAATGAAAACGTCTATTTTTCCTCTTTTTACATAAGATGCAATTTCTTTTTTTACAGTTTCTTCTAAATAGCTTAAAATTCTTGGCATTTTAACTGAAATTTCTAAATATCGATGATTAACACTTTTTATTTCTATTTGATATTTTCTTAAATCTTCATTTAGATTTGCTTTACCATATCCTGTCATACTTTTAATCATTTTTTGTTACCTCTTTCTTTGGTCTTCCTCTTTTTTTCTTTTCTTGCACGTTTGTCTCTGCTGTCTTTATTGATTTAGTATTTACTTTTTTACTTTCTTCTACATTCTCTTTTTTTACAGTTTTATTACTACTACTAGAAGTTGCTTTTTTTCTAGTTGTATTTTTTCTTTTTTTCTGGTTCATTTTTGTTTTAGTACTTTTCTTTTTTTCTAATTGTCTTTTTTTAGTATGATTTACTCCACCATCTGATTCTTTTTCTTGTCTCTTTTTAGCTTCCTTTTTTATTGGTTCTTCTCTTTTTACAATTTCAGATATATCACTTAAGCTACTTAAATAGTCTCTTCTTCCCTTTGTATATAATACTATTGCTTTAAATACATAATAAATAGAAAAAATATAAGAAGATGTAAGCAAATAATATTGGAAATTATATTGAAACAATGTAATAACATGCATAATTAATAAACTATGCAAAGACAAAATTAAAGTTTCTATTCCCTTCAATGCTTTGCTACCACTGTCAGATTTATATGATTTCTCTAAAAGTACAATTCCAACTACTAAAAAAACGCCAGCAAATACTTTAATATCTTCTATTAATCTTTCTTGTTTCATAGTAGAATAGGCTAAATTTAAAATTATAAAATACAACATAATTCCAACTGCTGTTAATAAACTGTCAAACATATTTTTTAAGATTTCCTGTGATATTTCTTGAGGAAGTTTTTTTGATGCTGTATTTATTGATTTTTTTTCTTTTGCTGTTTCATCATTTACCATGTTTACAATCCTTTCTAATTGCTTAATTATTTTTCTAATTCATACATAATAATACTAAGCATATTAATAGCTACTGTTTCTGTTCTTAAAATTCGATTTCCTAATGTTACTATCTTACTTCCACTTTCTTTTAACATTTCTATTTCTTCTAGATCAAATCCACCTTCAGGTCCAATTAGAATAGCAATTTTGATTTTAGTCGTTTTTAGCAATTTTATTTTTTCTAACTCATATTTTAATTTATTTTCTTTTTCATTTTCATAAGCTACTATTACTATATCATATTTTTGACATAAATTACAAATATTTTTAATAGAAATTACATCATTTATTTTGGGAATTCTATTTCTACCGCATTGCTTAGCTGCTACTTCAGCTATTTTTTGCCATCTTTCAATTTTTTTTCTTTTATCTGTATCTGTTAATTTAACTACACATCGTTTCATTTCTACTGGTGTAATATCATAAGTTCCTAATTCCACTGCTTTTTGAATAATAAATTCCATTTTATCTGATTTTGGTAATCCCTGAAAAATAGTCACTTCTACATTAGATTCTGAATTAGTTTTTAATTTTTGTATGATTTTGCATTTAATTTGATTTTCTTTATATTCAACAATTTCACATATATAATCAATAAATGTATCCTGATTGCAGACAATTAAATTTTCTCCTATTTTTTTTCTTAATACATTTTTTATATGATTAATATCTTTTCCTATAATTTTAATTTCTTCTTGATTTACTTGTTCATTGGTTACAAAAAATTTAGGCATATTAGCAATCTCCTTATTCTCTTTTATCGCTATTTATTATATGATGTTTTACTTTATTTTTCAAGTAATTTAGGAAAAGACTTTATTCAATATAATACTTGAATAAAGTCTTTGTTATTATATACTAATAATTTTCTGCTTTAATTTCAAAATATGCTTTTGGATGTGCACATACTGGGCAAATTTCTGGTGCTTCTTTTCCAATTACAATATGTCCACAATTTCTACATTTCCATATTTTATCTCCATCACGGCTAAATACTAGTCCGTTTTCAACATTTTCTAATAATTTTTTATATCTTTCTTCATGTTCTTTTTCTATTTTTCCTACTTCTTCAAAAAGATAAGCAATATTATCAAATCCTTCTTCTTTTGCTTCTTTTGCCATTCTGTCATACATATCTGTCCATTCATAATTTTCTCCTTCAGCTGCTGCCTTTAAATTTTCTTTAGTTGGTTTGATATCTCCACCTTGTAATAATTTAAACCATATTTTAGCATGTTCTTTTTCGTTATCTGCTGTTTCTAAAAATATAGCAGCTATTTGTTCATATCCTTCTTTTTTTGCCTTGCTTGCAAAATAGGTATACTTATTTCTTGCTTGTGATTCTCCTGCAAAAGCTTCCATTAAATTTTGTTCTGTTTTACTTCCCTTTAGTTCCATTCTCTTTTTTTCCTCCTTTTTTATTCTATGATATTATATTGTTTTTTACAATAAATAATCATATGTAATAATTATTGTATATTATTTTTTTTCAAATGTCAATTAATCATTATTTAAATTGAAATTCGCTACAAAATTTTATAATTTTCAATTTCCTTCTACATATGTCATATATTGGTAACCACTCATTCTAGTATTATTGGCAAATTCTTTTTTAGGTAAATCATTTTTTAAAATTGGTTCTTTGTAATATGATAAATAAGTAACTAATCTATATAATCTAGTATTTTCCAAAAATTTAAAAATAATATCTTTATTATAATTCTCATCAAATTCAGATAAAACTCCATTATCATAATCAAAAATAATATAATTTTCTCCTGATATCATCATTTTATTAATTGAGTCTGGTGTAAAGCAATTTAAATTATAATCATCTATAACTGAATAATGCATTCTATCTTCTACAACTTCTAATAAATGTTCATAATTTTCATCATTTTTCTCAAATACATAAAAAGCCCCTATTTTTGAAGATTTGAAATAAATTCTGTCTGGACTTTTTTTATATACATATGGATTATATGTTTTAAATTCTTGGTAATTATCTCCATAATCTGCCTCATCTTTTTCTATTGTTTCCTTTAGTTTATTTATTTCACTTTTTGAGATTAATGATGTTAGACTAATTTGTTTTTCCTTTTCCTTTATTAGTTTATCTTCATCAATTAATACTTTTGTATAAAATCCTCCTATATATCCTATCACTATCAATACTATACTTACCATAATAAATATAATTATTTGCTTTTTAGTTATATTCTTCATATTTATCATCTCCATAAATTATTAATCTATAATTTCTTCGAAACGATATTTTTGAGTAACGTTTGGATACTTTTCATGGTCTACTTCTGATAAAAACATTTCTAATGGTCTTGCATAAATACCATCATTATGGTTTGTTTTAACATTATTATCCATACAACGATAAATAACCAATTTTTCTCCAGTTTCACTATGTTCTGCTACTGTAATTACAAATGATTTTGCTCCTTTGAAATGTTTCCACATAGTAAAAGGCTTTACTATTCTTTCTTCCATATATTATCCCTCCTTAAAAATTTATTTAATTATATAATACATTGTATTTTTTGTCTATAAATTTAAAAATTCATCAATAAGTTCTTTGTAGTTATTGAAAATAATCAATTAGTTGAAAATTATTTTATTCCTAATTTATATTAAAAAAACTATAAAAATAATTATCATATTGGAAAGTATGTGCGCATTTAAGACTATAATATTTGAAAAGGCATAAAAAGCTAATTCTAAACTATTGAAATATAATTTTCTAAAAATTCAAATATTTATATTCTTGTATTTGATTATATAATGCTTTGTCCTTATTATAGTAAAAAGCCCATTCTTTATCTCCATATGAAAAGTGCCACCATTCTCCATCATATGGTGCAAATCCCTCTTCAAGCATTATTTTTCTTAACAATTCTCTGTTTTTAATTGCATTTTTACTTATATTTTCATTTTTATAATAACATTTATTGGAAGTATAATCCAAAATTTCTGTTCCAAAATCCAATATACTTTTTGAAACATCATTATATATAGCTACATCTATTGCTCCTCCTGTTGGATGTCCAGCAACAGATGGTACAGCAATTTTCTCATGGATATATTCATATAAATCCATTTTATCTTTAAATTCATTTTTTATATTTTTTAAAATATCATTAAAATACATTTCTTGCTTTTTTATTTCTCTAAAACCATATACAACCAATATTTTATATGATTTATTTATGGTTTTTAATTTTTGAGATACTTTAATTAATTTATTATATACTGATTTTCTAACAGGTATTTGTTTACCATATTCTAACATATCCATTCCTTTTTTATATTTTCCAAAAACATACTCATCTTCTAATGGTATTAATATAAATTTTTCTTTATTTGTTTCCTTATCATAATCACTTATTGTTAATAAATCTCTATATTTCACAAAATTATTATTTAGCATTTTTTCCTCCTTAATATTAAATCTATAAATTTAAATAATATATCATTCCATCATTTTCAATATTTCCTGAAATTATTGCTTGTTGAAATTTATTATTCTTATAGTCTACAGTTGCTGTAATTATTAGACCTGATGGCTGTAATATATCAATTTTCTGGCTTTGCTTTTTTAGATAAGATTTAACTATACATACTGCTATGCTTCCACTACCACATGCTGTTTCATAAAATAGTGTATCTATATTCTTTACCCAAACAATTGGATTTATTTTTATTTTTTCTTTTTTCTTTTCACAAAACATTACACCAACTGCTGAATTATTTATAAGATTATAATTATCAATCAAATTTCTTCCAATTTGTTTCAATTTATCTTTATTACATAAGTATTTTTTAGCTTTAAATTCTTGAATAACAACAATTATAATTCCTTTCAACTCAACAATAAAAACTCCATGTTCCTTTTCTGTAATAATGTTACTATTCTCATATAATGGTATTTCACACCAAGCTTTTTTATTTTTATCTACACCTGCTATAATTTTATCTTTTGAATTTATACATATTTGTATTTTTCCTGGCATTCCACCTAAATAGTTATATGCAGCACTTCTAGTTGCATTTCCACAAAATTCTCCTCCTGCCATTTGCAGTTCTTTTTTTCCATTATTATTAATAAAACCAACTTGTTCAACATTTGCATGTTTCTTCATAATAGCATCATTAATCTTTTTCTTTATTCTTCTAGTATAGTTAGTACCATACACAAGCGCTGTATCATTGCCTGCTGGTCTATATATCGAATACTTAATTTGATTCAATTTTTATCCCTCCAATTTTTTTTACTTCGATTTCTTTTTGTATTCCTTTTTTCATATCTTTCAAAATTACTTTACCTTTACTTAATTCTTCATCACCCAATATTATTACATATGGAATCATTTCTATGTTTGCATAATTTAAAGACTTTTTCATTTTTCTTTCATTCATTTCTATATCTACATTTATATTTTGTTTTCTTAATGTTTCAGCAATCTTTAAAGCTTGTATCTTATTTTGCATTGGAATTATATAGACATCTGTATTAGTTTTTTTATTTTTTTCTTTCTCTTTTATAATTTGAAAGATGACATCCAATCCAAAACTTACACCAACGGCAGGGTATTTTTTCCCATCATTAATAAAGTTTTCTATCATTTCGTCATATCTACCTCCGCCTCCAATACTTGATTTTATATCTCCATTTTTTTGAAAAACTTCAAAAACAGTTCCTGTATAATATTCTTGCCCTCTTGCTAGTGTTGAGGTAAAACTAACATATTCATTCAATTTAAGAGTATCTATATATTTATTTAATTCATATATTTCGTTAATACCTTCTTGTAACGTTAAGTTTTTTGTTTTACTAAAATTTGTACTTATCTGTTCAAAATTCATATTTAAATATTTAATCAAACTATCTATTGTATTTTTGTTTAGTCCTATTTTTGAAAACTCTTGTACAATTTCTTCTTTTGTCAATTTTTCAAATTTATCTATTATTGTTATAGTATTTGCTATTTTTTCTTCTTGAATATTACATTCTTCAATTATTCCTTTCATAATTTTCCTATTATTATATTTTATAATTATATCAATTCCTAATTCTCTATATCCTTCTACATATAAAGCTATAAGCTCTGCTTCTATCATTTGTCCTTCTATTCCAACACAATCTACATCACATTGAATAAATTCCCTAACTCTTCCCTTTTTCACAGGTCCATCTCTAAATACTTTTCCTATCTCATATCTTTTAAATGGTATATTTATGTTTTTATTTAGAGCTATATATTTTGCAAATGGCACTGTTAAATCATATCTTAATGCTAATTTTCTTTTTGCTTGATCTGTTACTTTATAAACTTCTTTTAATATATCATTATCTTCATCATATTTTAATGCCAATAAATCATAATAACATAATATTGATGTTGATAATGGTTTATATCCATATTTTTCAAATGTTTTTCTTAATGTATTTGAAATAAAATTTCTTATTATTTCATCTTCACTTCCATAATCACTACTTCCTTTTATATTTTTTAATTCTAACTTATTCATCTTAATCACCTTTCTTTTAGAATAATTATAAATTTTATATATTTTTAAACTTAATTTTATTTAAGAAAAAATAGATATACCACAAAAGACTATTTATAGAAATTTTTTTCCTACAAATAGTCTTTTTAAGTATATCTATTCTTAATATTTTTAAACTATCGTAGGCACAGCAATTTTAGCCTGTACCTACGCTACTTTTTGCAATAGTTACAAGCTCCTACGATGATGATGTAATTGGCTTAAAAATATTTTCAAATTCATAATTATTCCTCTTTTCTTTTATATAATATATGCTAGCATAACTTTTTATTTGTGTCAAGTATGTTTCAAACATTCTCAATCAAATTTCTTAACATTTACATAAAAAGATGTATATGATAAGTGTATTTTATAATACACTGAAAAATTAAATTGTGATAAACAAAATTAGTGCCAACGACGTAGATATTTACAACTCGTCATTGGCTCTCTTGACGATTGATATAAAAAATCAATCAAGCTATAATTATAGTAGCAAATTATTAAATAAAAATCAAGTATTTTTATCAAAAAAGATTTACGAAATTTTGTTCTTTTTTTTGTTGATTTATTGTAAGATATATGCTATACTAACTGACATAGGAAATGAACATTGTAGTAGATGTGTTGCCACTGCACTAGATAACTTTTGTTATCAGAAAGTGAGGTGGTGTTTATGAGTTTTATACTATTTTTAATTTATGCCTTAATGGCATCAACAACAATAAACGTAGCCTTATTGACGATTTTATACATAAAATATGTAAATTCAATAATAGATAAGGAATAAAATAACAACACATTCTGCTCTCTACCAAAATTGCGAATGTGTTGTTATAACTATATGTAGTGGTAA
>CANQZU010000010.1 GCA_947628415.1 uncultured Clostridia bacterium
TTATGATACCTTTTTATTTCTTAAAATACTTGCATACTGCATGCTTATGTCATTGATCTCTCCAGAAGAAATTCTAGCAATTTCTTCAATTACTTCTTGTTCTTTTAACAATTTTACTTGTGTTTTTGTTCTATTTTGTTCAATTTCTTTACGAATAAAATAATTATAATCCGCTATGGCTGCAATATTTGGTAAATGAGATATACACATTACTTGATGGTTGACAGCAATTGTTTTTAATTTACTTGCTACAGAATTTGCTGCTTTTCCACTAATTCCTGTGTCAATTTCATCAAATACCATAACCGGTATTTGATCAGTATCGGCTAATACTTTTTTAATTGCTAACATGGTTCTTGCCATTTCTCCTCCTGATGCTATTTTTGCTAATTCTTTTTCTTCTTCTCCTAAATTAGTTCTAATATAAAAAGTAACACTATCTTTTCCTGTTTTTAAGTATTCTGTTTCTATATAGTTAACTTTTATTTGAATCGTTGCATTTTTCATTTCTAAATCTTCTAATTCTTGGTTGATTTTTTGACTTAGTTCTTTTGAATACTTCGTTCGAATTTCATGCATTTGTTTTGCTAACTCTTCCATTTTTTCTTCCACTTTATTTTTTTCATTTCTTAATTTTTGATTATATTCTTCTAGATTTTCTATATGTTCTACTTCATTTTTTATGTCTTCTTTATAGTTTAAAATTTCATCTATTGTATTGCCGTATTTTCTTTTTAGAGAATAAATTGTATTTAATCTTTCTTCTATAAAATCTTTTTCTTCTTCATTAAATTCAATATTGTTTCGATAATCATTTACATCTCTTGCTAATTCTTGTAATTCATAATATGTATTCTTTAATTGGCAAGTTAATTTTTCATATTTTTGATCAATAGATTCAATTTTTTCTAATGCTCTAATAGCCATACTTATATTATCAATTCCATTCTCCGAAATTAGTTCATCTGCTTCTTGTAAATTTTGTATGATTTTTGAAGCATTTGTCATTAATTTTCTTTTTCCTTCTAATTCTTCTTCTTCTCCTATTTTTAAACCTGCCTGTTCAATTTCTTTTACTTGATATTGCAATAAATCTAATTTTCTTTGTCTTTCCTTTTCATCTCCATAATTATTTTTTAAAGCTTCTTTCAAATCACAATATTTTGTATAAAATTTCTCATATTCTTGTTTTTTACTAAATAATTTTTCTCCGAATGAATCCATCTAAATAATTTAAATGCATTTTATTTTCTAATAAGTTCTGATTTTCATTTTGACCATGTATTTCAATAAATTGCTTCATAAAATCTCTTAATTCATTTACAGTTACCATTCTCCCATTTATTTTACACATATTTTTACCATTTGAACTAATTTCTCTTGATACAATAATATTTCCATCCATTGAATTTTCATTATCTGGTTCATACATACATAGTTCTACAAAAGATTGATTCTCCCCTTTTCGTATCATTTCTTTAGAAAATCTGCCTCCTGATATAATTTGCAAAGAATCAATAATTAATGTTTTTCCTGCTCCTGTTTCCCCTGTTAGTACATTTAATCCTTGATTTAAATCTATAGTAATATCTTCAATAATTCCTATATTTTTAATATGTAAAGTAGTTATCATATTTTACCTCCTAAAAATTTGCACTAAAAAAATGTTCGCTTTTATTTTATCTTCAATTTTAAAAATTGTCAATACTTTTTACGAACATTTTTTCTTTTTTATTTTATACAAATTCTTCCCATACTAAATTTGCTAAATCTATTCCTTTATTAGTTAATCGAATCCAATCGCCATTAATTTCTATTAATTCTTCTTTTATTAATTTATTTAATTCATTTCGAAATAAATAAATTGGATTGTCCACATATTTTTCTTTGAATTTTTGAATGCTAACTCCTTTAATCTTTCTCAAACCAAGCAACATATATTCCTTTTTTTTGTCTTCTAAACTTTGATTTTCTTCTATTTTTTTATCTGTACAATCCCATTTATTTTCTTTAAAACTTGAATTTGAATATCTCACTCCATTTAAATAAGAGTGACTAGCTACTCCCAATCCAATATATTCTTTTTGTTCCCAACAATTTAAATTGTGTTTAGATTCTTTTCCTGGTTTTGCAAAATTGGATATTTCATAATGATTATATCCATATAATTCTAGTGTATTTTTTACATACCAATACATTTGTCTTTCTAATTCTTCCTCTGGTAATTGGTATTTATCACTATCTATCAGTTGTGCCATTAGAGTTCCTTCTTCTACGATTAAAGAATAGACACTAACATGATTTGGATTTAATCTTTTAATTTCTTGTAAAGTATATTTTATATCTTGAATTGTTTGGTTTGGTAAACCTATTATCAAATCAATATTAATATTTTCAAATTCAATTTCTTTTACTAATTGATACGCTTCCAAAAATTGTTTATAATTATGAATTCTACCAATTTCTTTTAATAATTTGTCATTTGTTGATTGTGCACCAATGCTAATACGATTAATTCCTATCTTTTTATAGATTTCTAATTTTTCTCGATTGATTGTTCCTGGATTAATTTCAATTGTAATTTCTATTTTTTCCCATTTAGTTTCATTATTCTGTAATTTTTGTTTTAGATGGTTTAATAACTTTTCCATCTGTTTTCCATCTATATAAGAAGGTGTTCCTCCACCAATATAAATTGTTGTCACATTATAATTTTTTAAATCATATTGTTCCATCTCTTTTATTACTTGCTCTATATAGTTTTCGACTAAATCATCTTTTTTTTCATAAGATATAAAATCGCAGTAATAACATTTACTTTTACAAAATGGAATATGAATATAAATTCCTAATTCTTTATTTTTCATTTGCTATCTCCACTATTTTTTTTAGTCTATAATTTACTCCCGATTTTCCTATTGGTTCTTTTAATAATTGCCCTAACTCTATTAATGGCATATCTGGATTTTCTAGTCTCAATAGAGCAATTTCTTTTAAGTTATCTTCTAGTTTGTTAAATTTTCCTGTTTTTTGTAGTTTTTGGATTGCTGAAATTTGTTCAATAGAAGCATTAATAGTTTTATTTAAATTAGCTGTTTTACAATTTACTAATCTATTAACTTTTCCTCTCATTTCTTTTTGGATTCTAATGTCTTCAAATTGCATTACTGCTTTTGCTGCTCCAATCAAAGCTAAAAATTTAGATATCTCTTCTCCCTCTTTAATATAAATAGCACATGGAAGAATTTTAACTTTAATTCCTAAACTTTCAATAATTTCTATAAATTTTTCTAGATTTTCTTGTGTATTTAAATCTACTTCTAAATGATATTCTTTTTCTGGATTATTAACTGAACCTGAACCCATAAAAGCTCCTCGAACGATAGCTTTTAAGCTTTCTTCTTTTGTGCTTTTTTCTAGTTTAAAACAAATTTGATTTTCTTTTAAACTAATAAAATCGATATTTTTTGTTTTTAAAGTTATAACAAAAGATTTACCTGATATTTCTATTTTATGATTTAAATTTAAATTTGCTAAAAGTTTTGAAAATCGATTTATATTATAGTCACTTTCTGTCGAAAATCTTATTTGTTTACCATTTATTACACTAGTATTTCCTGATATAAAATAGCCAATCAGTTCATTTTTTACAATTTCTTTATTAGATAAATTATTATTTTTATTTAATTCTTGTTTAATATCTGAAGAGAATGACATTTTTCATCACCTACCTTCGTTACGACTACTCTTGTATTTCCATATAAATCTTTTTTAGTATAAGTATTACTATATTTTTCTTCTTTTTGGATTAACTTTGTTACTGTTTCTTCTTGATTATATCCAATTTCCAAACACAAATATCCTTGATATTTTAAAAATTCATAAGCATTGCAAATAATTTTACGATAAAAATCTAATCCATCATTTCCTCCATCTAATGCAATAATCGGTTCCTTTTGCACTTCGCTATCTAAAGTTTTTATAACTTTCCTTTCAATATATGGAGGGTTGGATACAATTATATCATATTTTTCTTGTGGTAAATTTTTAAATAAATCAGAGTAAAGAAATGCAATTTGTTTATCTACCCTATTGTTTTTAGCATTTAATTCTGCTATTTCTAATGCATCTTCACTTATATCAGTTGCTGTGATTTGGCTATTTTCTATATATTTAGCAATAGATATTGCTATAGCTCCACTTCCTGTGCATAAATCTAATATTTTTTTTGCCTGTATTTTTTGTGCAATTTTAATAACCTCTTCGACTAAAACTTCTGTATCTGGTCTTGGAATTAGTACATTTTGATTAACATAAAAATCCATTTTCATAAATTCTTGTCTATGTGTGATATGCTGCAAAGGAATTCCTTTTCTTAACTTTTCTATTCCTTCAAAATACTTTCGTTTTTGCAAGGATGTTAATTTTTTTTCGTCATAAGCTATTATATATTGTCTAGTTTGATGTAATACAAATTGCATTAATAATCTTGCTTTCAATTTTGGATTATCTATGTTATTAGTTTTTAATTTTATACTAGCCTGATAGATGGCTTCTCGAATTGTCATATCACACCTTCTTTCTTTGTTTCTATCCTATCATAAATGCCTTTATTTTACAACAAAAGACACAAAAATAACTCTAATGCTTATTAACATTAGAGTTATTCATTTTTAGTCTTCAAAAAAGCTTTTAAAATTCTCTTCATTGATTTTTTCTTTTTCTAATAGAGTTTTTGCTATTTCATCTAATTTATCTCTATGTTTTATTAATAAATCTTGTGCCTCATGATAAGCTGTATCAATTAAGCTTTTTACTTCTTGTCCTATCTTATCTCCTATATTTTCTCCAAACATTTGCATTTCATAAGGTTCTTTTCCTTGAAAGTCAATTGGACCTAATGTATCACTCATTCCATATTTGGTTACCATATCTCTTGCTATTTTAGTAGCTACTTCGATATCATTACTTGCTCCTGTTGAAATATCGTCTAATACTAATTTTTCTGCTGCTCTTCCTCCTAATAAAGCAATTAATTTTTCTTTCATCTCTGTTTTAGAAATGTAATATTTATCTTCATCTGACTTATACATTGTATATCCACCAGCAACTCCTCTTGGAATAATAGATACTTCTTTTACATCTGTTTGCGTTGGTAAATAATGACTTACTACAGCATGTCCTGCTTCATGATAGGCTGTCAATTTTTTATCTTTATCTGATATGACTCTTGCACGCTTTTCTAATCCAACTGTTACTTTTTTAACAGCTTCTTCAATATCTTCATTTTCAATATCTTCATGCTTTTGTTTTGTAGCAATAATTGCCGCCTCATTTAATATATTTGCTAATTCTGCTCCTGTAAATCCTGCTGTATCTTCAGCAATACTTTCTAAATTTACTTCATCAGATAATTTTTTATCTTTACTATGAATTTTTAAAATTTCCAATCTTCCCTTTAAATCTGGTGTTGGAATGGTAATTTGTCGATCAAATCTTCCTGGTCTAAGTAACGCCTTATCAAGCATTTCTGGTCTATTGGTTGCAGCTAGTACAATAATCGTTTCTTCTGAACTAAATCCATCCATTTCTACTAATAATTGATTTAGGGTCTGATTATTTTCTGTCTCTGCTCCACTATTAGAAGTTCTTCTTGAACCAATAGCATCAATTTCATCAATAAACACTATACATGGTGCTAATTTTCTTGCTTTTTCAAATAATTTTCTAACACGAGAAGCACCAAGACCTGCAAACATTTCAATAAATTCTGATCCACTCATAGAAATGAATGGAACATTTGCTTCTCCTGCAATTGCTTTTGCAATTAAAGTTTTACCTGTTCCTGGTTTACCATATAATAAAACTCCTTTTGGAATTTTAGCTCCCATTTTAGCAAATTTTTCTGGTCTTTTTAAGAAGTCTACAATTTCAACCATTTCTTCTTTTTCTTCTTCCAAACCTGCTACATCATCAAATTTAACTTTTGTCTTCCTTTCAGTATCATCATAGACTTTTCCTTTTTCGCCTAATCCTTGCATTTTAAAAATCATAATAAATAAAGCAAGCATGATAAAAGTTGGTAAAAATGATATCAAAAACGATGGTATTTGTGCTAATATACTTTTTGGTTTTTGTATCAATTCTATTTCATTTCCTTCTGCTACTTTTTCTTGAACCAATCCCATAAAACTTTCTGTATTTGGCACAATAGAAGTCTTTTCTTTTTCTACATTTTTTTGTTTTACTTTTACTGTTGTACTACCAACTGTCATTTCTATTTTTTCTATATTACCATAGGATAATTCTTTAATTAAATCAGTATATGCTAATATATTTTCATCCTCTTTTCCTTTGTTTTGGATATAAAACAATATTAAACCTACCAATATTATAATGAGTATTACTAAGGTAATAAGATACAACCAAAGTTTTTTATCTTTTTGCTTATTATTTTTATTATTTTTCATTTTTGTTTCTTCCTTCCTTATATTATGCATTTGAACCTTGTGGCTCTTCTCCCGTATTATCTTTTTTCTCTTTTTTGTCTGTATCATTTTGCTTTTTTTCTTCTTCTTTATCTTTTTTCTGTCTATCTTTTTTTTCTTTCTCTTGTTTTTCTTTTTCTTCCTTTTCTTCTAGTTCTTTTTTTATCATTTCTTGTACTTCTGCTATTTTAGTTAATTCAGCTTGTTGTTTTATAAATTCTGTTTTTAATAAGAATATTGTTGCTACTAAATAAATTGCTGCCACAGAAATGTACATTACCTGGAAATATTGCATATTAAAGTCTATAAATATATTAATAATAATATATAATATATTTAAGAAAGTTGATAAAGTTAAAGCATAAATTGCCATATTAAAGATAGCTACAAATCTTATTTTTATACGAGCAATCCAAGTTGTCAAATATCCAAATATACTTAAAAATACAGCATTTGACAAAGAAGTCAATAAATACATCATAAAGCTATAAATAAATATAGTAATAAAAATACTTATATATATACTAATTACTTGTGAACTATTGATATAATCGATAACAGTTTGTTTTGTAAATTCTGTTATTCCAATTTGACCAATTAATTCATTATAGTTATAATTTACGGTACCTGCTATTGCATTATTTTTTAAAATAGCTTTGTCTTTTAAAATAATAATTCCACTTCCTGATTGTTCTATTTCATTGATGTATTTGTTGATAGTTGTTTCATCTTCACTTTTTGTATCTATAATTGTTTTTCCAATATAAGAATCTTCTTCAGAAATAACAAGTTGTTGTTCTTCTGAATAAACGTCTAATATTCCATCCTTGTAAGAAAAATCTGGAAATTCATTTTGAAGATAATTTTTACCTTCTTGTAACATTTGGTAAGTTTGGTACATAGTATCTAAACAAATAATAATTGCAATAATTGCTACTATTTTACATAGATAAGTAAAAGCCCTTCCTAATCCTTCGGCTGCCATATCCGAATATTTTTCGATTTTTGTAATAGAATACCATACTTTTTTGAAAAATCCATATTTTTTAATTGGTACATTTTCTTCTTCCATTATCTATACTCCCTTCTTATACTAGAATCTACAAATTGAGCGTTAACAGAAAAAATAGCTTTGTCACCTATTTTAATATTTTTCCCTGTAATATCACATACTACATGATAAGTTCCTATTCTTCCTAAAATCTTATAATCATTTCCATTAATTGTTACTTTCATACTTTGTTTTTTAAAAAATAATTTAATATCATTAACCAAGTATCGTAATTTATCTATCATTCGGAACATATCTTTATCGTTTTTTACATTGACTCCATTCATATATCCACAAGGAATTACAGCTATTTTCATTTTTTTAGGAGTCTTATAAGTATTTGAATAACCAATGTTAAATCCTTTTTCTAATTCTTTTATTTCTACTACTTTTGATTCCAAATATGCAATTTTCTTTAATCCTATAGAATTTTGAAAAGATAATCTTCCCAAAAAAGCAGACCCGATTCTTACAGCATTCAAATGCATATTAGGAAATTTTAAAAAAGCGGAAGAATTACAAATGTGAAGCATTCCTGTTGGTATTTCATTCATTTTCAACACTTCAATTACATCAATAAATCTTTGAAATTGTTTTTTAGTATATGAATCATCAAAAAAACTAATAGAAAAATGAGAAAAAGTTCCTTCTATTTTGATATGTGTTATAGCTTTTAATGCTTCTATCATTTCTTCACGTTTATTATAAACAAATCCATATCTTCCAAATCCAGTATCTATTTTAATATGAGCTCTTATTTTTTTGTTTTGCTCTTTTCCAATTTGATTTGCAATCTCTACATCAGCTTTAGATCCAATAGTAATAATAATATTATTTTGAATTAGTGTTTTTACATCTTCTTCTATGGCTGTAGAAGATAGCATTAAAATATCCTCTTTAATTCCTGCTTTTCGTAAAGTAACTGCTTCTTCTACAGTAGCTACTGCAAAAAATGAAATTCCTTGATCAATTAAAAATTTCGTGTATTCTACCAAACCTAATCCATAACCATTTGCTTTTACGACAGCAATTATTCGTACTGGATTACCATTATCATCTTTTCCACTTTTTTCTGCTAATTCTTTAATTTTTTGTATATTATGTCTCAAATCATCTTTTTCAATTACTAAACAATTCATCTTTATCCCCTATTATTTTTTAATTTCATTTTTAACTGGCGAATAGTCCTAAATGCTTTTTCTGAAAAGCGATATAATTTGTAAGTAAGTGGCTTAAAAGGCATATATACTTCTCCAATAAATTCCGTAAAAGTTGCTCCAAATCCTTGTTTAAATCGATACAATCCATATTGTGGATGATTTTCATCTACCACTCCTGATACTCCTCTAAAGTCATATATATCATCTTGTCTTTGAATTGCCATTTTTATCATTTCCCATTGTAATAAATAGTTTGGCATTAAATTACGATAACTATTACTGCTTGCTCCATATAAATACCATGTTTTATTTCCATAAAAAATAGGAATAACTCCTGAAATTGGCTTGTCTTCATAATACGCCATCAATAATTTCATATGATTTGGAGCTAAACAATCATACATTTTCTCAAAATAAGATAATGGTCTAATAATAAAACCGTCTCTTGCTCCTGTTTCTATCATAATTTTATGAAAATCTTTTAAATCTTCTTTGGTTCCTTCTTTTATAGTAACACCTTTTTTAGTTGCTAAACGAATATTGTATCTCCATTTTTGTTTAAATCCTGCCATGATTTCTTCTTCTGTTTTTCCTTTGATATCTAATCGGAAAACAAATCTTGGTTGTATTTCATCTTTAAAATCTTTTGCATCATCTTTAATTCTATATCCTAAATTTGTTACTATATTTCTAAAATCTTGATCATCGCTTATAATGTCTGGTTCCATTCTTAAAACAATAGCATTATATTTTTTAGCCAATTCTTTAGCACCATCTGTTAATTGTTTCATAACAGCAAGGTTGTGGATATCACATACTGGTCCTCTAGAAGAATACATAATGTTTCCAAAAATTGGTATTTTGCGAATCCATACACAGAGAGAACCAATAATTTCAGAATTATTGTCTTCTGCTAAAATAACTTTTGGTTTCCAGTTTGGTTTTTTTACTTCAGCCCATTCTAATGATTGTTGAAAATTGCATCTATTATGAGCTTCTAAAAATTTTTTATATTCTTGTTTTGACTCTTCACTATCTACAAATCTCATTTTTTCTCCTTTTATTATTTACAATATATTGGTATTTTACACTAAAATGCAAAAATTTACAAGTCAATAAGGATTTTATTTGGAAAAAAGATATGAATTCTAGGTTAACATTATAAAACTTTTTACTCTACAAAAATATCCAGTTTAAAGTTTTCCCTTAAACTGGATATTTTTATACTAATCGTTTGTTCCTGTTCCATCAAAAGGTATAAATTTATTTACTAAACTTTCTGGTTGTATTTCTTCTGCTCTAAACATCATAAAAGATGTATTAATTTTATTTTCTACTAATTGTTCCATTTCTTCTTGAGAAGTATGCTCTGCTAAAACTAGTTCACTTACTAATATTTGTTTTGCATTGTTTAACATTTTTTTCTCGCCTGTGGATAATCCTTTTTCTTTTTGTTTAAAGCTCAAATTTCTTACTACATCAGCTACTTCATAGATATCTCCACTTTTCATTTTATCCATGTTGTCTCTATATCTCTTGTTCCAATTCTTATCCATTTGTGTTTCATCTTTTTCTAATATTCCAATTACTTTATCTGCTGAACTTTTATCTATAATATTTCTTACACCTACTGTTTCTGCCTTTGCTGTTGGTATCATTACTTTTACTTCTCCTGGCATTTTCAATATGTAATAAGATTGTTTCTCTCCTAAAATATCTTTTTCTTCTATTGAATCAATTACCCCAGCTCCATGCATTGGGTATACAATTTTGTCTCCTACATTAAACATGTAAGCCAACTCCTTTCAGCATTTTTTGATATTTGGCGAAAAAAATATAATACAGCTACATAAATAAATATATTTATTTATGTAACTTTATTGGATTTTTTAACCATTTCTATTATACAACAAAAAATGGCAAAAGTCAAAGCCTTTACCATTATTTTTTATGTATATTTTTCTTCTTTTTCAGTATTCTCTAAGAAAAAAAATTTTTTAATTTTTTTATTTTGTTGTTGAACCAAATCCTCCTGTCCTTTCTCCTTGTGCTTCATCATTATCTACCATCAAATATTTTTGAAAAATAGCTTGTCCAATTGCTTCTCCCTTTTTTATTATTATATCTTCTTCTTTAATATTATAAAAAGAAAACATAAAATGTCCATCATTATCTGGATTTCCATAATAATCTTTATCAATAACTCCTACACTATTTGCCATTACTAATCCCTTTTTCTTGGGATTAGAACTTCTATTATATAATAGCATAACTTCATCATCTTGCATATATGCTTTTAATCCTGTTTTTACCAATGTAGGATTCATCCCTTTTTTAAAACTTGGTATTATAACATCTTCTGCTGCTTCTATATCATATCCAGCAGAATATTTTGTTTTCCTAACTGGCAAATTGATTTCTTTGTCTTCAAAACCTTTTGCTATCTCAAAACCTCTTAATTTTTTCATTTTTTCCTCCTTATCGTATGGATTTTCCATTACATTATTTTTTTCTTATTTTTTCATAAACTGAAATAATTGTCAATATGTAACAATCTATTTTTCGACAAAATATAATATTATAGGAGGCTTAAATAATATGAACTACCATGAAAAAACACTTAATGACTTACCTTTAAACAAAAAAGGATATATTAAAACTTTAAATTGTTCAGAGAATATTAGAAAAAGATTATTAGATTTAGGTTTTACTAAAGGTGCTTCTATTACACCTGTATTAATTAGTCCTTCTAAAGATCCTAGGGCTTTTTCTATACGAGGTACTTTAATTGCTGTTCGAAAAGAAGATGCTAATTTTATTCACATTCATTTTTAATTTTCATACGATATAATACAAAAAATTAGAATCTATAAATAGGGAGGTACCTATGGGACTTACAAAATCTTCTACCGGAAGTTGTTTGTTAACAAATAATTTAACGTTTTTAAAAGAACAAGCAGATTATGTAATTGCTTTAGCAGGAAATCCTAATGTTGGTAAATCAACCATATTTAATAGTTTAACAGGTATGCATCAACATACTGGTAATTGGCCAGGAAAAACAGTTAGTAATGCTACTGGTAATTGTGTTTATCAAAATACCAATTATCTTTTAGTAGATATTCCTGGAACTTATTCTATTCTTTCTAATTCGGAAGAAGAAGAAATTGCAAGAGATTATATTTGTTTTGGAAAACCTGATTGTACCGTTATCGTTGTTGATGCTACTTGTCTAGAACGAAATTTAAATCTTGTATTTCAAACCATGGAAATTACAAATAATATTATTGTTTGTGTAAATTTATTAGATGAAGCCAAAAAGAAAAAAATAAAAGTTAATCTAGATCAATTATCTAATGAACTTGGTGTTCCAGTTTGTCGGAACAATTGCTAGAAAAAAGAAGTCTTTAAATCATCTTATAAATACAATTCGTTTAGTTTGCGAAAAAAAAATAAAATCAAATCCTAAAAAAATTGTATACCTAGAAACAATAGAAACTTGTATCGAAAAACTGCAAGATGTTATACATAGTGAATTTAATCTTTCTGCTGATTTAAGTAGATGGATTAGTTTAAAACTTTTAGATAATGAAGAAACAATCCTAAAATCAATTGAAAAAAATCTTTCTATTAATTTGTTAAAAAATGAAAAAATACAAAATGTCAAAAATGAAATACAAACTTTTTTGAAGAAAAATGGAATAGACAGTAATCATTTAAGAGATTTAATTGTGTCTGACATTATGCACAAATCAGAAGAAATTTGTAAAAAAGTTTGTACATTTGAAAATACCGATTATTCAAATAGAGATCGAAAAATAGATAAAATCTTAACTTCAAAAAAGTTTGGAATTCCTATTATGATATTTTTCTTAGGTGTCATTTTTTGGCTCACTATTGTAGGTAGTAATTATCCTTCACAAGCTTTATTTACCTTTTTTTCATGGTTACAAGAAAAACTAGTTTTGTTAGCTGATTTTTTGCATTGCCCTCGGATGGTTTTCTTCCATGCTTATTTCTGGTATTTACCAAACACTAACATGGATTATATCAGTAATGTTACCTCCTATGGCCATTTTCTTCCCTCTTTTTACTATTTTAGAAGATTTAGGATACCTTCCTAGAATTGCTTTTAATATGGATGGCTTTTTTAAAAAATGTTGTTGTACTCGGTAAGCAAATGATTACCATGTGCATGGGATTTGGTTGTAATGCAGCAGGTTGTGTTGGATGCCGAATTATAGATTCTCCACGTGAAAGACTAATTGCTATTTTAACTAATAACTTTGTTCCTTGTAATCGGAAGATTTCCTTTTTTAATTGTAATTGCTACAATTTTTGTTGCTGGTAGCATGCAAGGAATTGGTAGTTCTATTGTTTCTACTCTTATGGTTATCTTTATGATTTTACTTGGTATATTCTTTACCTTAATCATTTCCAAATTATTATCCAAGACTATCTTAAAAGGTTTACCATCTTCTTTTGTATTAGAACTTCCTCCTTATCGAAAACCTCAATTTGGTAAAATATTAGTCCGTTCCATTTTTGACAGAACACTATTTGTTTTAGGAAGAGCTATTAGTGTTGCTGCACCTGCTGGTCTTGTTATTTGGCTATTTGCTAACATTGGGATAAATGGAGAAAGTTTACTTGATTTAATAGCTAATTTTCTTAATCCCTTTGCTAATTTAATGGGATTAGATGGTTATATTTTGACTGCCTTTATTTTAGGCATTCCAGCTAATGAAATTGTATTACCTATTATTTTAATGTGTTATCTTGGTAGTAATTCCTTAGTTGATTTAGAAGATACTTTTTCGATTGGTCAAATTTTAATTTCTCATGGATGGACGATACTGACTGCTATTAATGTAATGTTATTTACAATTCTACATTATCCTTGCGCTACTACACTTTTAACCATAAAAAAAGAAACTGGTAGTTGGAAATGGACTTTACTAAGTTTTTTACTGCCAACAGTTTGTGGTATTTTAGTTTGCATGGTTACTACTTTCGTTTATCATTTTATACTATAATAATATAATATTTTATACAAAATAACGATAGTGTTTGACTTTTTAATCCACTATCGTTATTTATATTTTTATTATATAAAATCCATCAAATATTATAGAATATGTCTTATTTTGAAGAAAAATCATTTTGAGCAATTTCTAGTAATCATATCCTTTTTCTATTAAAGCTTCATCAATTTCATTAATTCTCTTTAAAAAAGACAATAACAGTTTGGTTAAAATAATTTTACTATTTTTTAAGTTAATATTAATATTTTTGGCTATACATGCCTCTTTCATTTCTATATATTCTCTTTTTAAAATTGGTACCATAGATAAAGAAATACAAACTAGAACCTCTATTTGATCTGTATCGATTTTAAAAAGTTTTAAAGGAGTGCATAAAGATTTTATTGTTTTTGCTATTCCGTCCAATTGTAGTGGTTTGTGCATAAATAAAGGTGATATTACATACTAATAATAATTTTACTCCTATCCATATAGCATTCATATAGTTATCTAATAGCCAATTGAAAATAACGGTAAATAAGATAAATGGCAAAAAATTAATTAAATTTTTGACTATTTTCTTATAGTTAGTTTTTAGAAATAACATAAGTATTACATGAAAAATAAACAAAAATAAAATATTAGCATTATTTGGCAGAAAAAATACTACTGTAGCATATAAAATAAATATTAAAAACTTAATACTATTTTTCATGATTCATTATTTTTCCTTTCAATTCATTAATAAGTTCTGTAGTTGTATATTCTTGTAAGTTAATACAGATTCCGTTTTTCTTTCAATCCTACTGCTATTTCTAATAAGGTTGGTATTTTAATTCCATATTTTTTTAATATTTCTGCTTTTTCCACTAAATCTTCTTTTTTTATCTCAGCTACTATTTTTCCTTTATCTAGAATTAATGTCCTATCCGCTAACAAAATTTCATCTGCTAAATTCGTAATGCAAATGATACTATATCCTTGAATTTTTAAGTTTTTTATAATAGTATGAATTTTTTCTTTTCCTAAACTGTCAATCATCGTAGTTGGCTCATCTAGAATAATATATTTTGGATTTCTGGTTAACACTTCTGCAATCATCATTCTTTGTTTTTGCCCTAAAGATAAATTATATAAATCTTTATTCTTTAAATCTTTCATTTCTACTTCTTCTAATGCTCTTTTTATTCTTTTTTCTATTTCTTGTTTTTCTAAACCTTTTAAAGCAAAAGATAGTTCATCATAAATATCATTAAATATAATTTGATTTTCTGGATTTTGAAATACAATACCTACTTTATTTCTAATTTCTTTATTATTTGATTTTTTAGAAACTTCTAAATCATCAATAATAATATTCCCTTTTTTTAATTTTAAGATACCTGCTATTAATTTACCAATAGTAGATTTTCCAGAGCCATTTTCTCCAACAATGGTTACAATTTCTCCTTCATGTACTTGAAAGTTCAAATCTTCTAATACCATATCACTAGTTTTATAATGAAATGAAACATTTTCTACTTTAATCATTTTCGCTCCTTACATATTTATCAAATGGTTTTCTTAATGCTTTTTCTATTACTAGCATAACCACTACTTCAACTGGTATCATAATAATTTCTTTTATTACTCTACTAGCTAATAATACTAAAAAAGCCTTTCCGGTCGTAATACAAGTAGATAAAGTATTTAATCCCATATTCGCAATAATAGCAACTAAAGTACTTGCTAAAATCAATCTAATTACAAATTGTTTTTGTGTATAAGAATCTTCTTTTTCTTTATATAAAAGTATTCCATAAATAAATCCAGCTACAGCTGTACTAATAGTATAACCTATAAAGAAAGCACCATTTGGAAATAAAGTAGCACCTATTAAATCACCTAATACATTTAACAGAACCGTCCATTTTGGTCCTAACCATATAGCACAAAGTACAGTAGGAATAAATGAAAAACTAATTTTTAAAATTGGCGTTTTTATAGATAAAAATCTGGATAAAACAATTAACATTGCTAGAAGAATTGCTACTAAAATAATTTTTTTATTTCTACGCATTATAAAAATCTCTCCTCTCCTTAAGAGCCTTCCGCATCAAAAGAAAAGAAGAGAATTACTTCTTAATCATTTTAATTAGCGGAATGCAAAAATAAATACGCAAGTATTTTTACTTTTGGCTTAATAACAACTTCCCGTTTATTAAGTCTTAACGATTTATTTTCTACTCTAATATTTATTATTTTAGTCTATTCGACAGAATCTGTCAAGTAGAATTTTTACTTTCATAACTTTTTTAAATTCCAACCCTCTCAATATGAATCCATCTGATTTTTTGAAAAGTATATTCTGAAATTGATTTATTAAAACTATCTAATGTATGAGAAGCAATTTGAATTCCACTTTTGGTATATTTATTTTCAATATTTACAATTACTAGAGTATGAGCAAATTTTATTCCATCAAAAGATAGTTGTGCAATATCTCCTATTTCAATTTTATTTTGTATTGTTTCAGTGGCTTGCGGTCCAACTCCTTGGTTATGAATTAAAAATTTATATAAATATTCTACGCCACTCCAAGAAGGTGATTTATTATTTCCATTTATATAATACCATCCTATATCTTTCGTATAATTCATTTTTTTGCTTCCGACTATAAATGCATTGAGAAGCAAAACTTGTACAATCTCCACCAACTGGGTCAAAATTATAATATTTAGGATTTCTAGAAAATGCCCATTTTTTAGCATATTCTATTGCTTGCAATCGATTATATTCTTTATATTTCATAATGTTTTCCCCCTTGCTATAAAATATATGGTTTTAACTTTTAAAAAGAACAGCTAGTAGGGAAACAATAAAATAAAAAAGTAGATAAACTATCTACTTTTTGTTTTTTATCATACAAACATTAAATCATTTCTATTTTTTTATGGATAAAATTTTATATTTCATAATACCTGCTGGAGCATTAACTTCTACGATATGATTTTTCTTTGCTCCTAGTAAAGCAGCTCCTAATGGTGATTCATTTGATATTTTATTTTCTGCTAAATTCACTTCAGTTGAACCAACAATAGTATATTCTACCTTTTCATCAAATTCCATATCTAATACTTTTACAATATTACCTACTTGTACAGTTTCTGTATCAATATCTTTTTCATCGATAATTTTAGCATGTCTTATTTTATTTTCTAATTCTGCTATTTTTACTTCGTTTTCTGCTTGTGCTGTTTTTGCTTCATCATATTCTGAATTTTCGGATAAATCTCCAAATCCTAAAGCTACTTTAATTCTGTCTGCTATTTCAGCTCTCTTTTCAGTTTTTAAATAATTTAATTCCTTTTCTAAATTATCATATCCTTCTTGTGTCAATAGTACTTCCTTATCTTCCATTTTGCATATTCTCCTTTCGAATTTTTAAATCATTACTCAATATATTACGGCAAAAACTGAAATTTGTCAAGCAAATTTCAGTTTTTGCTTTTAACATAAATTTAAATTTCTTTATTCCTTAATTAATTTTTTAGCACCCTTCATATAATCTATTCCTGAAAAAATAGTTGCTATTGTTTGTACTATCATCATTACTGTTACAATTGCATTAAATAATAATTCTCCTCCTTGTAAAGTTCCTTTAAAGCAATCTCCAAAAGCATGTAAATCAATAAAAGCTAAAATAATAGCTATCATTTGTGTAACTGTTTTTAATTTCCCCCAAATGGATGCTGCAACTACAATTCCACCTTTTTCTACAGCAATTAATCGATAACCAGATACCAAAAATTCTCTTGCTAATACAATAATAGGAATCCATGCTGGTAATTTTGCCATTTGTACTAACATAATCATAGCTGTCAATACTAATATTTTATCTGCTAAAGGATCTAAAAATTTTCCAAAAGTCGTAATTTGATTATTTTTTCTAGCTAAATATCCATCTAATTTATCTGTTATAGAAGCTATTATAAAAATTATATCTGCAAATAATAGTGCTATTGGTATTCTGCAAAATTCTCCTTGTATTCCTATAAAAGGAATGATTACCATAATTGGGACTAAAATAATTCTAAATATGGTCAATTTGTTCGGTAAATTCATTTTTTTCCTCCTATTTTAGCATTTCTATTGCCTTTTGTAATTGTGTATCTTCTTGTTCTTCTACTAACAAAATATTCTTAACAGAATCAGGTAATTTTACTTCTATATCTGGTTCAATTCCGATTTCATTAATTTCTCTTTTATTTGGTGTTAAATATTTAGTAGATGTAATTTTTAAACCACTTCCATCTGGTAAACTTAATAGTTGTTGTATAACTCCTTTTCCATAAGTTTTAGTTCCAACTATTCTTGCTTTACCTAAATCTTTTAAAGCTCCTACTAATATTTCTGATGAACTAGCTGTGTTTTCATTAGTTAAAATGATAATAGGTAAATTTATAATAGGATTATTATTAGATTTTTTTATTTCTTCCTTATTATTTTTATCTACTTCATAAAGTAATATAGAGTCTTTATCTGCTATATAATCTGCAATTTCTAGTGCTTCGTCTACAATTCCTCCTCCATTATTTCTTAAATCGATAATTAAAGATTGAATTCCCTGTTTTTGTAATTCCTCATATTTTGCTTTAAAATCTTTGGCTGTTCCTTCATCAAAAGATGAAAATTTAATATATCCTATTTGATTTTGCAAAACTTTTCCCTCTACTGGATTTATTTTTATATTTTCCCTTTGTAATTCAAATGTTTTGGTTTCTGTTCCTCTTAAAATTTCTATTTTAACATTGTTATCTTCTTTCCCCTTTATTTTTTTAGAGACAACTGATATATCATCTGCTGTATAAGAAACATCATCAACTGATACAATCAAATCTCCTGGAAGAATGCCTGCCCTTTCTGCTGGACTATTTTTAATTGGAGCTAATATTTGAATTTTATTTGCTTGTGTATTTTTTACTATATAAATCCCAATTCCAATAAAATTTCCTGTAGTATCATCCATATAGTCTTGCATATCTTCTTTTGAAATATATTCTGTATATGGATCATCTAATGCTTCAATGTAACCTTTAATTGCTCCTTCTTTTAATTTTTCTTCTTCTACTTCTCCCAAATAATATTGATTAATAATTTTTTGATATTTATTTAAAGTTTCTTCTATATCAGAATTTGTACTAGATGTTATAAATAAAGAATTTTGATTTTTTGCATTATTTGTAAAATATTGATACATTCCAATTGACGTAAATAAAAATGTAATAAATGCCACTAATACCACTAGCATAATAATTTTGTATACTCTATACTTTCTATTGTCTACCATTCTTCCCTCCATTTACTGTCTTTCCATAAAATTTTAATAGTATAATGTCGCAGGGAGATTTGACAGACTGACAATTATAAATAAGTACATCTCCAATGCGACATCCATTTAATTATATGCTTTTTTATTTAAAAATATTTACGTGGATCTACTCGACAAGTATTATAATTATATGGAGCAACTCTAACTTCAAAATGTAAATGTGGTCCTGTTGAGTTTCCTGTACTACCAGACTTCATAATTTGTTGTCCTCTTGATACTGTTTGACCTGGTGATACTATAATCGATCCACTTGTACCATGAGCATACCATGTTTGTAATCCACCTGCATGTTGAATAACTACATATGTACCATAACTTGTTGTTAAGTTAGCTGTTTTAATAACAACTCCATCTGCTGCTGCATATACTGGTGTTCCTACTGGTACTCCATAATCTAATGCTCCATGATAACTTCCATCTGAATATTGCATAGTAGCTGTAATAGGTCCACCATTTACTGGTGGTCTTAATGTTCCTGATCCTGAAGCTTGACTACTTCCTGAACTTGAACTAGATCCAGCAGAAGAAGATGATGAATTGTTCTTTTTTTCTAAAGCTTTTATTTGCGCTTCATATCTCTTTTGAGCTGCTTGTAATTCTTTTTCTATTTGAGCACTTGCTTGTCGAAGTTCATCAATATGCTGTTGAATTTGTTTTTCATCTTGTGACAATTTAGCAACTTGTCCATTTTTTTCATTTTTAGCGGCTTGTAATTGTACAGAAATTCCTTGTTTACTAGCTTTTGAAGAATCTAATTCCTTTTTGCTTGTTTCTAATGTCTTTTTAGATTGTTCTATTTCTTGCTTTTGTTTTTCAATTTTTTCTAATAATTCTGTATCATTGTTAGCTACTTCTGCCACTAGATAATAATTTGAAATCAAATCTATAATACTATCAGAAGATAATAGAAAATCTAAATAAGAAGTTTCTCCTGCTTCATAGGTTGCCACTAATCTTGCTTCTAATAACTTTTGTTGTTTTGTATAATCTTCTTGTGTCTTTTTCAAATTAGCTTCTGCCTCTGAAATTTTAGAATTCAAAATTGTAATTTTATCGTCCAATTCATCAATTTGAGATTGATAATCAGCTATTTGATTTGATAATTCTTCTACTTGTTTTACTGTTTCTGATTTTTGTATTTGCACTTCTTCTAATTCTGCTTCTGCTTGTTTCTTATCATTTTTAATTTTATCTTGTTCATTTTTTAATTGAACTTGTTCTGATGAAACAGCCATAACTGTAGTACTTTGCAATACAATTATACTAATGATAAGTATTCCTATTATTTTCAATCCTATTTTCTTCATAAGTTCCCTCCTATTTTTTCTTCTTTTAAGTTGTATTTTATTATAATTTTTATCTATTTAAGGTAAATATTTCATTGGATTTACACAATTAGCATATTTATATCCAGGTGTTCTAATTTCAAAATGTAAATGAGCTCCTGTAACATTTCCTGAACTACCAGATAGCATAATTTGTTGACCTTTGGAAACATTTTGTCCTACACTTACTTTAACACTTGAAGCATGTGCATAAAAACTATATAGGTTATTACCATGATAAATTTCCACAAAATTTCCATAAGCAGAATTATATCCTGTATCAAAAACTTTTCCATTTCCTACTGCATATACTGGTGTACCAGTTGGAACTGGGAAATCAACTCCTGTATGATATCCAGAACTCCAATAAGATCCTGCAACCCCATATCTTGTTCCAATGGCATGATTTGTTACTGGCCAACCGAATCCATAAGAACTTGATCCATTATTTTGTTGATCATATTCTCTTTGCATTTGTTCAATTCGATTGCGAATACTATTTTCATGTTCTTTTAATTCATCTATTTCTTTTTGTAACTGCTTTTCCTGTTCTGATAATTGTGATACATAACTATTTTTCTCCTGTTTAGAAGCTTGCAATTTAGTTGCTATTTGTTGTTTACTAGACTTTGAAGTATCTAATTTTTGTTTATCATTTTCTAATTTTACTTTTACAGTTTCTATTTCTTGTTTTTGTTTTTCAATTTTTTCTAATAGCTCTGTATCATTCGTTGCTACCTCTGTTACTAAATAATAATTTGAAATTAAATCTACAATATTTGCAGAAGATAATATAACATCTAAATAAGAAGTTTCTCCTGCTTCATAAGTTGCCACTAATCTAGCATCTAATAATTCTTGCTGCTTTTTATAATCTGATTGCGCTTTATTTAGTTTTTCTTGAGATTTTGTTATCTCTTCATTTAATTGAGATATTTGATCATTTAATGTATTAATCTGTGATTGATATTCTTCTATTTGGCTTGATAATTGTTCTACTTGTTTTACAGTTTCTGACTTCTGAATTTTTACTTTTTTTAATTGTTCCTCTGCTTCTTTTTTATCATTTTGAACTTTGTTTTGTTCATTTTGTAACTGAACTTGATCTGATGAAACAGCCATAACTGTAGTGCTTTGCAATATAATTATACTAATGATAAGTATTCCTATTATTTTCAATCCTATTTTATTCATAAGTTCTCCTATTTTTTTCTTAATTTGCTTCATTTTCTGTTTTGTCTTGATTTTGCGTAGTTGGCACTAATCCATTTGTAATATATGGCATTGGATCTGTTACTACTCCATTTAGTCTAACTTCAAAATGAGCGTGTGGCCCGAGTAGAATAACCTGTTGAACCTACTTTTAAAACAATAGTTTCTCCTTTTTTCACAGTTTGTCCCACTTGTACTGTAATTTCTGATCCATGTGCATATAAAGTAGAAATACCTCCTCCATGATCAATAATTACCATATTACCGTAAGCACTGTTATACCCAGCTTTTGTAACAATTCCATCATTAGCTGCTACGAAGTTTGCTCCTATTGGTGCACTAATATCTACTCCTGTATGTAATTTATAAACTCCTGTAATTGGATGAGTTCTCATTCCATATTTAGAAGTAATTCTTGTATAACCAGGAACTGGCCATGCTAGTTCCCCTCCTATGTATTGTGTGTCAATTCCTTGTAATGCAAGAGCTAAAATTTCTGCATTTACTTCAGCAAATCTTGCATTATATTCATCTATTTTGGTTTGTATATCCTTTTCCTGATTTGATAATTTAGCAATATAATTTTGTCTAACTATTTTATTATTTTCCAATATTTTTGCTGTCCTAGTTTGATTTTGCTTTATTAATATAAATTGTTCTTTTGTAGCATCTAATTTCTTTTTTTCTATTTCAATTTCATCTTTTTGTTCTTTCATATCTTCTAGTAATTCTGTATCATAAGATGCTAATTCTGTAATCAAAAAATAGTTTGATAAAAAATCAGAAATACTTCTTGAACTTAAAATAACATCTAAATATTGTGTATCACTACTTTCATACATAGCAATCAATCTTACTTCTAATATTTCTTTTTGTCTTTTGTATCTTTCTTCTGCTGTTGTTAGCTTTTCTTCTACTTTATCCATAGAAGTCTGTAATTCATTTATTTTAGTATTTAATTCATCTAATTCTGTTTGTGAGGTAGAAATTTTTTCGTCTAACTTTTGAACCTGCTGAAGATTTTCAGATAATTCATTTTGCACTTCTTCTAATTCTCCTGTTGCTTGATTAATTTGATTTTGCAATTCTTGTTGCTGTGCTTGTAAATCTGTTTCTTCTGCATGTACATAAGAAATAATGCTAAAACTGCCAATTAAGAAAGCTAAAACAACACATAAAATTTTACGCATGTTTTCTCCTTTATACTTTTAAATATTTTCTCATAGAAATCATACTTCCGAATAGCTCCTATTCCAATTCCTAGTAACATATATACAAAAATAATAGAATTAAACATATCTCCAAATGTTACTAAACTCATGTTAATTAATTGCATAAATTGAGAATTTACCATTTTTTCTGCTAAAAAGCTATAAGCTATTCCAACTAATGTAATTGATATAATACTTGCAAACACTCCTATTATCATACCTTCTACCATAAATGGCCATCGAATAAATCCATTGGTAGCACCTACATATTTCATTATAGAAATCTCTTTTCTTCTTGCATGAACCGTAAGTTTTATGGTATTTGCAATAATAAAAATAGATATAATAACTAGTAAAATTAAAATAACTCCTGTTACAATTTTAATTCCATTTGCTAAATTAATTAAGGTTGTAACAGTCTCATCTTTGCTAGTAATTCTCTTAATATTGTCAAAAGTTAAAATTTGATCTTGCACTTCTTTACTTTTTGTTAAATCAGTCAATGTTACAACATATGAAGCTGGGAAAATATTATTTTCTTCATAACCATCTAACAAATCTTTCTTATCTCCAAATCTTTCTTTCATTTGCTGTAAAGCTTGTTCTTTTGATACATATACTGTAGTACTAACACCATCTATTGCTCTTAACTTTTCTTCTATTTCTTCAATTTGTTCTTGTGTTGCATCATTATTAATAAAAACTTGTATTCCTTGTGCTGATTCAACCTCTTGAACAAAATGATTAATATTTTCTGTTAGAATTAAGAAAATACCAAAAATAACCATGGTAGCACACATAATCATAAGAGATGCTCCTGTTGATTTCTTATTTTTAAATACATTTCCAAATCCTTCTCCAAATAAATATCCAAATCTGTTATATTTCACAATCATACCCACCTTTTTTATCATCTTTTACTATTTCGCCTTTACGTATATGGATAACTCTTTTCTTCATTTTGTCTACAATATCTTTTGCATGAGTTGCTACTACGACAGTTGTTCCTCTCATATTAATATCATTTAATAAGTTCATTATGTCCCAAGCTGTATCTGGATCCAAATTTCCTGTTGGCTCATCTGCAATTAACATAGATGGATTATTAACTAGTGCTCTTGCTAAAGCAACTCTTTGTTGTTCTCCTCCAGATAATTCATTAGGGTACATTTTAGCTTTTCCACTTAATCCTACTAAAGAAAGTACCATTGGAACTTGTCTTCTAATATGTCTTGGTGTGGCTCTTACAATATACATAGCATATGCTACATTATCATAAACTGTTTTATCTGGTAAAAGTCTAAAATCTTGGAACACTACTCCCATACTTCTTCTTAAATAAGGGACTCTACTAGGTTTCAAAAAAGTAGTATCTTTCCCATTAATAATTAAATTCCCTGATGTAGGTTCTTCTTCCTTTAAAATTAATTTTATTAATGTTGATTTTCCACTTCCTGAAGAGCCAACTAAAAATGCAAATTCTCCTTTTTCAATTAAAAAATTAGCATTCTTTACAGCCTTTGTACCTGTATCATATATCTTTGTTACATTTCTAAATTCTATCATTTTGATTCTCCTCATCTTTTCTGAATTAATAATATATACTAACTCTATTTAATCATAACAATAAAGTACTTTTTTTGCAATACTTTTTGTGCAAAAAAATGATAGAAAATGTTGGTTTTTTATTTATTATCTGTTTCTACTATTATTTTTTCTGTTTCATTTAATACATCTAAACTAATTTTAGCAATTACCTCATCAGCATTTGTAACATTCTTTGTAAAAATACCTATCAAATAAGGTTCTTGTGATAAGACAAATCCATAGTCATGAACATAGCCATTATAACTTCCGTATTTATGAGCTACTTCATATTGGGTAATATATTTTTTTAAATATTCACCAAAAGAAGATTGTTTCATATCTTCTATTAATTGAGTATATTGTGTCTGATTTTGATATAGATGATCTATTACCTTATAAGCAAAAGAAGCCGTTATCAAATTATTACTATAAAATTCTATAGGTAATTTTTCTTTTTCATCTGTATATTCTGCTATCTCATATCGATATTGTTTCTGACCAATATTTTTAATTAAAATATTAACAGCTGTATTATCACTATTAATAATACTTTGTTTTAATAAAAAAGATATTGGTATTTTTTGTCCTATTTTATAAGTTGATGCTGTTGTTCCACCTCCTGCTTCATAAGTTCCCTTACTATAAACAAGAGTCGAATCTAAAGTCATTTCTCCTTGGTTGATTTTATCATAATATAACATAGCAACTGGTACTTTTACTGTACTTGCTGCCGTAAAAGTAGTATCTTGATTATAAAAATAATATTTTTTGTCTTCTATTCTGTAATAAAAAAAAGCAAAATTTTTATCTGTTAAGTGATATTTTTCTTGTTCTGTTTGAATTAGTTTTTGAATTGTTGTATCTTCAGATGGTTCTATTACAATTGGTTCTTGTATTTCAATTTCTGCAAATGTTTCTTCTCCTTGTTCTTCTTTTTGTTGATTATTTTTAAATATCTGAAAAAATCCAAATACTAAAATAGCAAAAATTAAGCTTACTATAAAAATTAACTTTTTATTTGATTTTTGTTTTTTTTGATATCTTTTTCCTTTTTTCAAACTTTTCACCTTTCTTTATGCACATTATAACATAAAATTTAAAAAGATAGTATATTATTTCAATAATTTTAATTCATTAAAAAACTTCAGAAAATTTAATCTGAAGTTTTTTATATTATGTTTAAAATTTTTCTATTATTGCTTTAGCTGTTAAACCAAAATATTCTAATAAATCTTCTGCCTTACCTGATTTTCCAAAAGTATCTTTTATTCCAATTCTTTCTAATTTCACAGGGTATGTTTCTGTCAAAACTTCACTAATAGCTGAACCTAATCCCCCTATTATACTATGATCTTCAATAGATATTAATTTTTTTGTTTCTTTTGCACATTTTATAATTATATCTCTATCAATTGGTTTAATAGTATGCATATCGATTACTCGAATATTTATATTTTGCTTTTTTAGTTCTTCTTGTGCTTGAATTGCTTCTGCTACCATACTGCCAGTAGCAAATATGGTTCCATCTGTTCCTTCTCCTATCTGAATAGCTTTTCCTATCTCGAATTTTTGATTTTGATCATAAATAATATTTGTAGCTAATCTTGATAGCCTTACATAAACAGGTCCTTCAATTTGACTAATTTCTTTTATTATCCATTTAGTTTGTACATCATCAGATGGTGAAATAACTGTCATGTTAGGAAGTGTTCTCATTAACGATATATCCTCTAACATTTGATGTGTTGCTCCATCTTCTCCTACTGTAATTCCTGCATGAGTTGCACATATTTTAACATTCAATTTTGGATAACAAATACTATTTCTAATTTGATCATATGCTCTTCCTGCAGCAAATACAGCAAAAGTACTTGCATATGGAATTTTACCACAAGTAGCAAGTCCTGCTGCTGTTGATAACATATTAGCTTCTGCTATTCCCATATCAAAAAATCTTTTAGGAAATTCTTTAGCAAATAAATTGGTTTTTGTAGCACTTGAAAGATCTGCGTCTAGTACCACTACTTTATCATTTTCTTTTCCTAATTCTATTAGAGCTTCTCCATAGCTTTGACGTGTAGCTATTTTTTTACTTTTATCCATTCTTATTTTCCTCCTTAATGTATGCTAATTTCTATTCTACATTTAAACCTTTTTTAGCTTCTTCATATTCTTCTTCATTTGGTGCTTTTCCATGCCAACTAGCTTGATTTTCCATGAAAGAAATTCCCTTTCCTTTTATGGTTTTAGCAATAATACAAGTTGGCTTTTCTTTTACATTTTTTGCTACTTCAAACGCTTTTATAATTTCTTCTATATCATGTCCATCAATATGAATTACTTCAAAGCCAAAACTTCTAAATTTTTCATCAATTGGATAAGAACTCATAACTTCTTCAATTGTTCCATCTATCTGTAAATTATTATTATCTACTATGACACATAAGTTATCTAATTTATATTTATTAGCCGCCATAGCAGCTTCCCATATTTGTCCTTCTTCGATTTCTCCATCTCCTAAAATACAATAAACTCTATAATCTTTTTTATCCATTTTTCCTGCTATTGCCATACCATTAGCACAAGATAAGCCTTGTCCTAAAGAACCTGTAGTCATATCAACACCTGGTACTTTATTTTTATCAGGATGTCCTTGCAAATAGCTATTAATATTTCTAAAAGTTTTTAAATCTTGTCGTGGAAAAAAACCTCGATTAGCAAGGCAACTATATAAAGCTGGTGAACAATGTCCTTTTGATAACACCAATCTATCTCTATTTTCCCAATTAGGATTTTCCGGTTTAATATTCATTTGCCTAAAATATAAAACAGTTAAAATATCTGTAATAGAAAGCGAACCTCCTGGATGTCCAGATTTTGCATAATACACTTCATCTATAATATCTTTCCTTATTTCATTTGCTTTTTTTTCTAATTCTTTTATTTCTAACTTTTCCAAAATTTCAATCACCTTTCCTTTTTAATTACACTTTGAATATATTTTATCTTTTCTTATAAAATATTGTCAACCTATTTCGTTCTATTTTTTTATGAATTTTCATATATTTTATCAATTGAAAGGACTGGTCATATGTTAGATAACTATATTGAAAATAATAAAAAACAATTAATCCAAAATTTACAAGAGTTAATTCAAATTCGTAGCGTTATTTCCCCTTCTAATCATCCGCAAAAACCATTTGGTGATTCAATTGACAAGGCTTTAAATTATATATTAAATCTTGGTCAAGATTTAGGTTTTCGAGCTAAAAACATTGATGGCTATTGCGGGTATCTTGAATTTGGTACAGGAAAAAATTTAATTGGTATTATTGCTCATTTAGATGTTGTACCAGAAGGAACTGGTTGGACGTATCCTCCTTTTTCTGGAATAATTCATGATAATAAAATTTATGGACGAGGTACAATAGACGATAAAGGTCCACTAATTAGTTCCTTATATGCCATGAAAGCAGTTATGGAAACCACACCTATTAATAGTAGAGTTCGATTAATTTTAGGATTAAATGAAGAAAATGATTGGAAATGCATTGATTACTATAAAAAACATGAAGAATTACCTTCTATTGGTTTTAGTCCAGATGCTGATTTTCCTTGTATTTATGCAGAAAAATCAATTCTAACTACCTATTTAAAAATGGACTATTCTGCTTATTTAAATCAAAGTATTGTTATTCAAGAAATTAATACTTATGGAAATCCTCTTAATGTAGTTCCTAAAATTTGCAGTATTGTTTTAAGAATAAACTCTATTAAAATAACAATGCCTAATTTTATCCAAAATCTAAAAAATATTATTAAAGAAACTGGGTTTGAAATTGATATTTATAAAATTGACGAAAAAGAAGTTAAACTTACTTCTTATGGTGTTTCTAGTCATGCTGCTCATCCAGATTTAGGTATAAATTCTATTTCTAGATTAATTGTTGTATTATCTAAAATATTTGCACTTTATCAAATAAATATTGAACTATTTGATTTTTTTAATACTTATATACATACTCAATACGATGGAAAAAATTTAGGTATTGCCTTTGAAGATGAATCACGGAAAGTTAACATTAAATGTAGGAGATTTTTATTTTAAAAATGATTCCTTACAAATCGGTTTAAATATACGTATTCCCATTACCATGAATTTATTGGATATTGGAAGTAGTTTTATTACACATACAAGTCATTACATTAATATTGACTTTGATACTATTTCTTATAAGCCTTGTCTATATATACCAAAAGAAAATCTTTTAGTAAAAACACTTTGTCAAGTTTATAATCAAGAAACAAATTCTAATTTAGAGCCAATTGCAATTGGTGGAGCAACTTTTGCTCGAGCTTTTATCAACTGCATATCTTTTGGTCCTAATTTTCCAGGTGATAAAGATATGTGCCACCAAATTGATGAATTTATTGATATTGATAAATTGTTGCTTTCTTGTAAAATTTATGCTAAAGCAATTTTGGCATTAGATAAGTTATAATCAAAAATTGATAATTGATATTTTA
>CANQZU010000011.1 GCA_947628415.1 uncultured Clostridia bacterium
GCAAATAAAGTATTTAAGCTTTCATATTTAGTCGTTGTATTATTATAATAATTTCCCCATGTGGTTGAATTTCTGATATTTCTATTTTCTCCATAAATACTATTAATTTTTTTACAAATGATATCCCAAGCATAAGAATCTATTAAATAACTTTGTACCGTACTATTAGATACCATGTTTTGAGCAGCTTTCTTACTATTGGTTTGTGATATCCAATTCCATACTGGCATTCCTTTTTGACTTACTGGTGTATAAGTATTCACATTTCTTCCATCTCTAACATAAGTTGCTCCATTAGAGTTAGCATAAATGGCTGTTGCATTTTCTGGAATTCCTGCCTCATATCTTGCTACATAAAATCCTCCATATGTGTCAACACTTTTTAATCTGTCTTCATAACTAATGGTGTCTGGAACTGTAATATCATTCCATGTCTTATTGGAATATTCCCATTGGTTCCAACTTCCTTTTTGATCAGTAGCATTTTCATATTCTTCTTTGGTGCATGGTATCCAAACAAATTCATTTCCTTTACTGTCTGTAATAACTAATCCATCTTTTACGGTATTTTCCCCCTCTATTCCACTTACAGCAAATCCTGCTGGAATAGGAACCGTTACAGTATTTTCATTACTATTATCGGTATAGTCTGTTGTTTTTTGATTTACTTGAGCTTCTAATTTAGCTAAATCTCTTTGTTCTTGTACTGCTGCTGTTTCTGTACTTTTTTTTGCGTTTTGAGCCTGTGTCAAAATGCCATTTTCCCCTATTAGCATAGCAATTGATACCCCTGCTAAAATTAAAAGTACAATAATGGTAATTACTAAAGCAATTAAAGTAATACCTTGATTTTTAAAATTTTTTTTCATTTGAATCTTCCTTTCTTTTTTCTTTTCTTGTATTTTATACCAAAAGTTTATCACATAATTTTTTTATTTTCAAGTTTTTTTCCACAATATATCGTATTTTTTTGTATGTTTTTTTCTTTTTTGCTTTGCTATGCTATTTGTAAAGAATATTTTTTTTTATTTTTGTAAAAAATATTACTATTATTTTGTTTTTTGGGAGGTAAAAAATGCAACAAACATCTAATAAACATACCAAAAATAATATTTATGAAAAAATTAAAATTGGAAAAACAATGCAAAACATTAGAAAATCTTTAGGATTAACACAAGAACAGGTTGCTGATAAATTATATTTAGCACCACGCTATATATCTGATATTGAAAGAGATAAAACAAAAGGAAGTATTGATACTTTAGTTAAGCTTTGTAATATCTATCAAGTTACACCTACCTACATTTTAAAAGACTATCTAAATACTATTCAATTAGAATATGATGATAAATTAATAGGATTTACTCATTTAACGGACAAAGAAAAAGAAATTGTTATTAAATTAATAGAGTTCATGAATGCACAAAAAAATAAATAGTTTTAAGTTACCAATAATGGTAACTTTTTAATTTTTAAAAGATTCCACTATAATTCTTATTGCTGTTTTAAAACCTAATTTAAATTGCTCTTCTGCCTCTAATGTATCTTTTTCATTTCTTTTTTCTAAATAATTCTTAAATTTTTCATTGATTTCTTTATTAGTTATGTCTAATATTTCTTTTTCTTGTTTCCTAATAATTTTTATTATTTCTTGATAAGTTCTTGTTCGTGGATTTTTTTCTGAAAAATCTAGATTATTATAATAAATTTTTTTTATAATATCTTCCTCTTCTTCTAACAAATAATTAATATTCATCTTTTCATACCTCTTCATTTGTATTTAACCTAATTATACTTTATTTACAACCCTTATGGGTTGTTTTTTTATCAAACCTTTTATTTATTTTACAAAATTCGATTTTTTTGAAAAAAAATTACCAAAAGTTTTATTTCTTTTGGTAATCTATATTTTAAAATTCTAATTTTTCTTCTACCCAATTTGCTACATCATCAATTTTTAATCTAATTTGTTCCATCGTGTCTCGGTCTCTTATTGTTACTGATTCATCTTCTAATGTATCAAAATCTACTGTTACGCAATATGGTGTACCAATTTCATCCTCTCTCCTATAACGTTTTCCAATACTTCCTGTTTCATCATAATCACACATGAATTTTTTAGAAAGTTTTTTATAAACCTCTTCTGCTTTATCTGATAGTTTTTTAGAAAGTGGCAAAACCGCTACTTTATAAGGAGCAAGTGCTGGATGTAGATGTAAAACAATTCTAGTATCACTTTCGGCAATTTCTTCTTCTTCATAACTGTCACATAAGAAAGCAAGTGTTACTCTATCTGCTCCTACTGAAGGCTCGATACAATATGGTACATATTTTTCTTGGGTTTCTGGATCCGTATAGTGGAAATCTTCTTTAGATACTTTCATATGACTACTTAAATCATAATCAGTTCGATCTGCTATTCCCCATAATTCTCCCCAACCAAATGGGAAAGAATATTCTATGTCAGTTGTTCCATTACTATAATGAGATAATTCTTCTTTCGAATGATCTCTTAATCTAATATTTTTTTCTGTCATTCCTAAATTTAATAACCATTGTCTGCAGAAATTCTTCCAATATTCTTGCCATTTTATATCTGTTCCTGGTTTGCAGAAAAATTCTAATTCCATTTGTTCAAATTCTCTGGTTCTAAAAGTAAAGTTTCCAGGTGTTATTTCATTTCGGAAAGCTTTTCCAATTTGCGCTATTCCCATAGGTAATTTTTTTCTAGTTGTTCTCATTACATTTTTAAAATTAACAAAAATACCTTGCGCTGTTTCTGGTCTTAAATATATCTCTGCTTTGGCATCCTCTGTTACTCCTTGGAAAGTCTTAAACATCAAATTAAATTTTCTTATATCTGTAAAATTATGTTTTCCACAATTTGGACAATTAATATGATTTTCATCCATAAAAGCAATCATTTGACTATCTGTCATTCCATCTGCTATCATATCTTTTCCGTGGTCATGTGCCCATTCTTCAATTAACTTATCTGCCCTATGTCTTGTTTTACATTCTTTACAATCAATTAAAGGATCAGAAAAACCTCCTACATGACCAGAAGCCACCCAAGTAGTTGGGTTCATTAAAATTGCCGCATCTAACCCTACATTGTAAGGATTTTCTTGAATGAATTTTTTTCTCCAAGCTGATTTTACATTGTTTTTTAGTTCTACTCCTAATGGTCCATAATCCCAAGTATTAGCTAATCCTCCATAAATTTCTGAACCAGGATATACATATCCTCTATTTTTACAAAGTGCTACTAAAGTGTCCATTGATTTTACCATAAAATTTCCTCCCTTTTTTAGTTATTTAATTTTTTTATTTTTTCATCAAAAAACTTCCGAACCTAGCTATTAAAATTGCTAGGGACGAAAGTTTACTTTTCCGCGTTTCCACCCTAATTCTTAAAATTAAAATTTTAAGCACCTTCATTTTAAAATTACTCCAAAGCTCCCCATATGAATTCATTACTGGTATTTCACCCTCACCAGTTCTCTTTTTAACGAATTTTCCATACTTTTTCTTCTTCACCGTAATCATTTAATTTCATATATTATATTATCCAATCTTAAAAAAGTCAATAATTTTTCCAAAAATTGTTGCTAAAATATTTTTTTTATGCTAATATATTAATTGTCTTATTTTTTATGTAGGGGTATAGTGTTAATGGTAGCACATCGGTCTCCAAAACCGCCTGTGAGGGTTCGAATCCTTCTACCCCTGCCATTTTTATATCTTTTTTTATTTTTATTTCGAGGTGATTTTCATTTTTAAAAATTTCAAAATTTTTTTTATTTTTCTTTTTAGTTTTTCTCTTTTTATTTTAATTTTTTTTATTCCTATTTTTGGCTACAATAGGCTATCTTCTTGGAATCATTCTAATTCTGAAATTTTAGATTTTAATCCTAATGGTTTTGTGTGGCCTCTTCCTGGTTATACTAGAATTAGTTCTTTTTTTGGAAAGCGTACTACTCCAACTAGTGGTGCTTCTTCTTCTCATTCTGGCATTGATATTCCTGCTCCTCCTGGTACAAAGTTTATTGCTGTAGCAGATGGTCAAATTACTTTCCGACAGTTTTTAGGTGCTGGTGGTTATACTATTACTCTTTCTTTTGGTAATTTTAAAGTTAGTTATTGTCATTGCGATCCAAATTTTATAGTAAATTTAGGTGATACCATACAACAAGGTCAAATAATTGGTCAAGTTGGTCCCAAATATGTTTATGGGGTAAAGGGAAATATGTATCATGATAGTACTGGTAAACCTACCAATGGAGCTACAACTGGTCCACATCTTCATTTAGGTATTCGTATCAACGGAAAATACCAAAACCCATTAGATTATTTTTAAAAACTATTATTTTAAAAGAAGTTGATAGAAATGATTTTATTCCCATTTCTATCAACTTCTTTTATGTTTATTACATATCATCATCTTCATCACAGTCATGGCATCCATGACAGTTTCCTGAACATCCTTGTTCTTCACCATCTACGTCTCCTGTCCAATCTAGCTCAATAATATTTTGACATTCTGGACATTCTATTTCTTTTTTGTCTTCATCTATATCAATAATAAATTCATAATTACAATATGGACAAACAATTTCAAAATCAAAACCATCTTCTACATAAATATCTTTTTCTATGTTATCAATTACTTGTTGCATTTGGCTGATTTTTGTGCTTAATTCTTGTTGGGTATTTTCTAATTGGGTAATTTCATCTTTTTTGTAATCCATAATAGAATCTATTTGATCTAGAACAATTTCCAAAAAAGAAGCAAATCTTTCTTTTACATATTCTAAATCTTGTTTATCTTTTATATTTTTTTCTATGTCATCTAAAAAACTTTTATATTCGTTTTTTAATTTTCCCATTTTGCTTTTCACCTTTCTTATAATCTTTCCATGTATTCACATGTTCTTGTATCGATTTTTAAAATATCACCTATGTTGACAAATAGTGGAACTTGAATTTCTAACCCTGTTTCTAGTGTTGCTGGTTTTCCTGAAGTCGTAGTAGTATTTCCACTAAATCCTGGTTCTGTATATGTAACTGCTAATTCTACAAATGTTGGTGGTTCTACTGCGAAAGTATTTCCTTTAAAAGAAAGAATGGTTACTTCCATATTTTCTTTTAAATATTTTAAGCAATCTCCTAATTGTTCCTCATTTAATGGAGTTTGATCATAAGTTTCATTATCCATAAAATAGTATAATCCTCCATCATTATATAAATATTGCATAACTTTTTTCTCAATTTCTGCTCCTGGAAATTTATCAGATGGATTAAATGTTTTTTCTAATGTTGCTCCTGTAATAACATTTTTTAATTTTGTTCTTACAAAAGCAGAACCCTTTCCTGGTTTTACGTGTTGGAATTCAACCACACGATATACATTTCCTTCCATTTCAAATGTGGTTCCATTTCTAAAATCTCCTGCTGAATAAACTGCTGCCATAATTATTTCTCCTTTCAAATTTCATATGCTTTTCATTTTACTACATTTTTATAAAAAAATCAAGAAATCTATATTATAATATAATTTTTCTCCGATTTGGTTAAACTTATGCAACCAAATTTTGTAATTTGGACAGTATCTTCAATTCTAACACCAAATTTCCCTGGTATATAAATTCCTGGCTCATTACTTACTACCATATTTTCTCGTAGTTGAGTATCAGAATTATAACTTACATAAGGTGCTTCATGAATTTCCATACCAATTCCGTGTCCTAGACTATGGACTAAATCATAATTATGAAATTTAAAATCATTTTCTACCATTTTAGTTAATAATCTTGTACTTGCTCCATCTTTGTATTGTTCTTCAGTTTGTCTTTGGTTTTTTAGTACTAAATCATAAACAGGTTTTATCTCTTCTGATATTTCTCCTATAAAAAATGTTCTTGTCATATCTGAACAATAGCCATTTACTTTGCAACCCATGTCTATTGTAATAATATCCTTTTTCTGTATTTTTCTTTCTGTAGGTACGACATGTGGTTTAGATGTGTTTTCTCCGTGATGCTACAATAGTATCAAAAGCTAAGCCATCTGTTCTTTGTTTGTAATATTCTTCAATTTCATTGGCAATTTGCTTTTCTGTCATACCAGGTTTAATATAAGATAAAATATATTTAAAACAATTATCGGTTATTTCGCAAGCTTTTTCTATATTTTTAATTTCTTCTAAATCTTTTATCATCCTTTGCTTTTCTATAATATGTTCTGTTTCTACAAAATTATGAATTTTAAATTTTCTAATATATTCTTTATATTTTGCATAAGAAATATCATATTCCTCAAAACCTACATTCTCGCAGAATAAAAAGAAATTTTCATAATCATCTTTTGATAAGTCATGAGAATCGTATACAATAATTTCATCAAACAATGTTAAAATGCTATGTACATGTTCAATATATCTACTATCTGTAATATAAATATTTTCTTTTCTTGTTAAAAGTAAGATTCCTTCTGCTTCAATATTTGTTAAATAGCGTATATTAACAGGATTGGTTAATATTAATCCTTGTAAATCTAAACTTGACATTTTATTTCGTAACCATTGCAATTTAGTGTTCATATATGTCCTCCATTTTTATTTTATCCTTGATACATTCCTAAAGTAAAAATTTCCATTAAGACAGTTTTTATTTGTTCAAATGGTATATACATACTAATAAAAGTTGCCAATACAATAAAAGGTCCAAATGGTATATATTCATCTGATTTTTTTATTTTTGTTACTAATAATATAATACTAAGAATAGCTCCAATTAGAAAAGAAACTAAAGTAATAATAATGATATTTGATAAACCAAAAAATAGTCCTAAAGCTCCCATTAACTTGACATCACCAAAACCCATGGCTTCTTTTCCATAAAAAAATCCGTCCTAATAAAGTAATGAATAAAAAAATTCCTCCTCCTGCTAGCATACCAAGTAACATATTAATAGTAATTGCTACATTAGATAATCCATATAAAAAAGCAAAAACGAATCCTACTTCAAATATTGTTAAATTTAATCGATTTGGTATTATTTGTAATTTAAAATCAATTGCAAATACTGATAATAACATAGGTGTTAAAATCATAAATTTAATTAAATCTAAATTGGCAACTATTGTATCATGAATTCCATAAGTATAAACTAACATTACATATATACTAGCTGTTAATATCATTAATATATAATTTGGTTTAAAATTTATTCTATGGAAAATATCTTTTGAAATAACACTTTTATATTCTGGTAATCGCTTATTTATCCAATCTACCATCTGCCCTACTACAATTCCTATTATTGCTGCCACAATATAATAGATAATATATACATCATTTAAATACATTTTATGATTTCTCCTTTGTTTGTTTATTTCTATATTTCTCTTTTATTTTATTCTCTATTGGTCTTTTCCATGCTGTATACCAAAAATCTTTTTTTGTAATTGGTTCAACTAATATAGTAAACATTTTGCATCGATTTCCACCAATAACGTCTGTAAAGATTTGGTCTCCTACAACTCCTATATTTTCTTTATTTTCTTGTAATTGTTTTTGTACTTTTAAAAATCCTGATTTAAATGGTTTTTTAGCTAAATTTTGATAAGGAATTTCCAATTGTTTTGCTACTTCTTCTACTTTTTCTCTATGATTAGTATTGGATAATATATACAATTTAATTCCTTGCTCTTTGATATTTTTTGCCCAGTCTATAACACTTTTAGATAAATTTCTATAATAGTCAATTAAAGTATTGTCTACATCTAAAATTAAGGCTTTAATTTTATTTTCTCTCAAAAATTCTATCGTAATTTGTTCGACTTTATCAAAATAGCTATTCGGATATATCATCGTCTTCCTCCATCTAGCAAAATTTCAAATATATCTTATCAATTTGCTATTAGTTTGTCAAGACTTTGTCCTTTTTGCCTATTTAGTTTTCTATTTATATAAAATTTTTACTTACAAAATCTATGTTTGCCAATTGTTACCGTAGTTGGTCTTGACCATATCCATTTATTTGTTGCTGTAGAAGGATTAAAATAGTAAATTGCGCCATAGCTAGGATCCCAACCATTTAATGCATCTTGTGCAGCTTTTTTAGAATTTGCATCTGCTGATAAATTAATTTGTCCGTCTGATACTGCATCAAATGCACCAGATTGATAGATAACACCAGAAATACTATTTGGGAAAGAACTACTTTTTACTCTATTTAAAACTACTGCTCCTACTGCAACTTGTCCAGTGTATGGTTCTCCTCTTGCTTCTGCATGAATAAGTTTTGCTAATAAATTTACATTGCTTGCATTACTAGAAGTAGAGCTAGAAGAACTTGAAGTAGTAATTCCCATTGCTTTTAAAGTAGCAGGACCAGCAATACCATCTTGTGTTAATCCATTTTTCCTTTGAAAATATTTAACAGCATTTACAGTTTGTGTTCCATAAATACCATCAATATTTCCATTGTAATAACCCCATCTTTTTAGTTTTGTCTGTATTTGTGTTACTTCATTCCCTCTAGATCCATATTTTGATAACGCTTCTACTGAATTATTTTCTAAAAATATGGCAAGTACACTTATTCCAATTGCTATGATAAGGAACAATCCAATTAGTATTTTTTTCTTTTTCATAATAAAAAACCACCTACTCATAAAAATATTATATTTTTCTTATTTTTATCAATATTTGGTTTTATTATACCTATTTAATTTCTTTTATTTTTATGTTTTAAGAACAACATTTACAAAGAATTGATTCTAACCCTATTTGTAAATCAATGCTTCCATTTTTATATTGTTCATCTAAATTGATTAAATTTTGTAAAATGTCTCTTAATTCTTTTTCTCGAAAATAATTTGATTGTGTTTTATATTTATTTACTAAAAAAATCTGATTTGCTTTTAAATTTAAACTTGTTACAATATCTTTGTTATATTTTAAAGAAAGTTTTACTAAATACAATTTTTTAAAATGATTATATAACATAATAAAAATTCTTTGTAAAGGTTCCTTCCTATATATTAAATTTTTCAATACATCTAATGCCTTTGTAATGTCTCTTTTACCTAAAGAATCTGTCAAATCAAAAATTACACTCTCCAATTTTTTAATTGACAATTGGTTAATATCTTCTTTTTGAATTTTTCCATCTTTTCCAACATATTCAATTAATTTTCGGATTTCATTAATTAAGTCTTGCATACTTGTACCACAACATTCTATAAAATATTTAACAGTATCATCGTCTATTTGTACTTGATAACCTTTACAAATCGTTTGAATTCTTTTTTCAATTTGAATTGGTTTTTGATAATCAAATTGGCACACTATTCCTAATTTATCAATCGTCTGATATAATTCTTGCTTACTATCTGCTTCTTCTTCTATAAATACTAGTACAACACTTGTTTTTAATGTCTCTATATTTTCCACTATATAATGATTAATTTTTTCTTTTAATTTAGAAATTTCACTGTTTTTTCTTTTTCCATCCTTTTTTAGTAAGCCTGTATTTCTTGCAACAATTAGCTTTTTGTCATAGCCAAAGCTGGGAGTTTCTATATTAGATATTAATTCTTCACAATTTGTTTCGTCCATCATAATGTAATTAATTCCCTGTATGGTTTTTCCAAACAGATGCTTTATCTTTTTTAAAGATGATTCTAATAAAAATAATTCCTCTCCATATAAAAGATATAAACTTTCTAATTTGCTACTTTTTAATTGTTTTTCTAAATTTTCAATGGATAACATGTTTTTCTCCTTCTCATTTTATCTTATCATTACTTAAATATTTTTTCAAGTTTTCTTTTTTATTTTGAGAAAGCACTCTCCCGCTCACGGGAGAGTGCTTTCTTTATCTTCTATTTTTACTTCCAATGCCACATGATGTATTACATCTTCTTTAGTGACATTATCTGTTAAATAGAGTGTAAAAAGAAAAATTCCTGGTTTTCGTGGAATTTTTACTGTAAATTCCTGTTCCTTTGAACTCCAAAACCTATCTGACCAAGAATTATCCTCCATACTGCCTTTTATATACCACAATTTATACTTATTTTGTGATGATATATATTTTACCTTTATTTTGGCAGCTTCTGACGATACTACTATGGTGCTTGCATGACTAATTGCCTCACCATAATACGGATATACTTTTAATTCCGTTAGTTTAGGTTTGGTCATTCCTTGCATTTCCATGATTTGTAATATGTTTTCCTCTTGTAACATTATAGTGGTTTCGTCTTCTGTTTGTGTTTCTGTTGCACACCCTGGTAGGCATGCGATTACTAATAACATAATTAGTAGTCTTTTTTTCCGTCTCTTCATAGTTTGAGACCTCCTCCTTATATTATTATTTTCATATTGTAACACAAAGTCTACTAATTAGCAAGCATAATTATTTATTTTTTTAATATAATTCGAAATATTTCTGCTACACTCCATGCCTGATTGATTGTTCCTTTTGGTAAGTTCGGTTTTTGAGAATCATAAATTTCCGCTATTCCACCTATGCATCCATTTTTAGATATTTCTTTCTGAAATGTTTTAGTCGTTTTTTCTCTAAACTTTTCTATTTTTTCTTCTAAATCTTGTTTATCTTTTTTTGTTTTTGCTACCTTTAGGCTATTTTTTAAACTATCATAATATAAACCGAAGTAGCCATGGCCAAGTAATTCCTTGATGATAACTACTATCTCGTTGTTCAGGATTACCTTCATACACTTCTACGTAATTTTCCTCTCCTTTTGCTAATGTTTTTAATCCATAACTATTTAATAATTTTTTTTCTACTACTTTTATAACATTTTTGGATTCCTCTGAATTTGGATCTAAAATAGGATAGGTTAAACTTAAGCTAAATAATTGATTTGGTCTTATTTTTCCATCTCCAATAACATCATAAAGACATTTCTTTTTTTTATTATAAAATTGATCTTTAAAAGATTTTTTACATCTTTGAGCAAAATTTTTATATTTTTTAGCCATATTTGGATACCCAAATTTTTTAGTAAGATTTTCCATTATTTTGTTTGCATTATACCACATACTATTAATTTCAACTGCTTTTCCATTTCTTGGTGTAATGGCAACATTATTGTATTTGGCGTCCATCCATGTATTTTGTGTTTTGTCTGTTCCAGAAACAATTAATCCATCTTTATCTAAATAAATATTGTTATCATCTATATCAATGCCTTTACTATAATTTTCAATTATTTCTTGTAAAATAGGATACAATTTTTCTTCTACCCAATTATAATCATTTGTATAATCAAGGTATTTTTGTATTTGCTCAAATAATAACAAAGAAGCATCTACACTATTATATAGTGGTCTATTATCATAACCTGAATATCCATTAGGAACTAAACCAAATTTAACATCTCTTATCATAGTTAATAAAATTTCTTTTGCTATCTCAAATCGTTTAGGAATTAAAACAAGTCCTTCAAAAGAAATTAAAGTATCTCTGCCCCAATCTAAAAACCATGGATATCCTGCAATTATCGTATGTAATTTAAAGTTTGGTCTATAAGTAATAAATTGATCTGTCGCTATTAAAAAATTTTTAATTTGCTCATCTTTTTCTATTTGTTTTTTGGTCTTTTTAGAATCTGAATTTTCTATTAACAAAGATTTGTTTATAATTTGTTCTAATCGAATTTTTTCATGATTAATAAATATTTTAGCATTTTTAGGTTCAATGTTTTCTTCTAAAGAACAAACAAATGATATTTCCTTTTCTTGCCCTGCTAGTATTTCTACTTCATATACACCAGGTACAACATGATTTTCTTCTGGATAAAATCCTCTTTTTTCTTCTTCTATATAAAACATATTGTAAAACATGTCCTGTGTATGTTCTTTATATTCACCTTCTGATAAATTCATATATACTGGTGTTTGAGAATTTCCATCTATAACTAATTTAACTTTTGTTTTATTTATTTGTTGTTGCACCTGAAAGATATGCCCTGTATTCATTTGATGAAAATCTCTAAAGTTGACGACAGGAGCAAGTATTAATTTTGCTTTTGCTTTTGGACTTTTAATTTTATAGTAAATACCCACAGTATTATGACCATATTCCATTCCAATTGTTTTGCTAATTTCTACTTCCCCTATTTTATATTTAAAAACAGGTACATATTCTTTTTGGAATTCTTCTTGATATTGATACCCATGAGAAATATAATTCTGGCATAAATTTGTATATAAATTATATATATGATTTTCAATTTGTATACTCTCATCCAATTTCGATAGAATCAAAAATCTTCTAGCTGGTGGAGTTAAAGGTGCCATAAGTAGTCCATGATATTTTCTAGTATTGGCACCAATTATAGTTGACGAACTAAATCCGCCAATTCCATTGGCTATTATCCATTCTTTATTTAAGCCATCTTCTAAATTTAATTTTTCCTTCGTGATTTTCATATTTATTTTTCCCTCTTTATATCGTTTTCTTTCTTCCTCTTGCACTTTTTGGTTTTGATGTTTTACTTGTTGTGCTTGTGCTTGTTTTTGTTCCTTGTCTCCTTATTGTGTTGATTGCAACTTTTTCTTCTTCTAATATTTTAGGCATTGTTTTTTTAGTCTTTTTGCTATGTTCTTTTTTAGTTTTCCTTCTTGCTTTTGCATCTGCTTCTCGAATAGAAGCAATTCTGTCACTATATTTATTACTAAATTTGCTTTTACTTTTTACTGTCTTGATTGTTTTTCCTTTTTTTTCTTTTTGTTCCTTTTTCTTCATTGCTTTTTTTATCTTACTAATTCTTTTTTCTTCTCTTAATTTATTGTTTAACATTAAATATTGTGGATCATTTTGTTTGTCTTGATATTTTAAGTCATCACATATCAATTCAATGATTGATTCTGCCACTAAATTTGGATCATGTCTAATATGTTTATTTGATACCATAGATAGGTTTCTTTGCAAAAATTTAATTCCTTTTATTTTTTCAATATCTTGTTCTACTAAATCTTGTCCTTCTCTATTATATTTTTTAATAAATTCTGGTATAATTTCTCCTGTATCATAAATACAATAATCTATTACTCCATTTCCACAATGCTCTATAATAGCATTTAAGTGATCTGATACGCTATAATTATCAGTTTGCCCAGGTTCTGTCATAATATTGCTTACATAAACTTTGATGGCTGGACTCTCTTTTATTGCTTTTGCTACTCCATTTACTAATAAATTTGGTATAACATTTGTATATAAACTTCCTGGTCCAATAATAATGCAATCTGCGTTCTTAATAGCATCTACTACTCCTGGTGCAGGTCTACAATTAGACGGATTTAATATAATACGATTAATTTTTGTGATTTTATCAGATACTACTTCTGCAATTCTAGACTTTTCTTCAACAATATATCCGGTTAGCAAGTTCTGCTACAATTTTCATTTCATCTAAAGTAACGGGAATAACTTTTCCTATCATATTAATAACTTGATTACTTTTGATAATAGAATCTTCAAAATTTCCATTAATTTCTTTCATAGCTGAAAAATAAATATCTGAAAAATTAAGACCTTTTAATTTTCCTTTTGTAAACTCATAATTAAATAATTTTTCTATTTCTCCTTCTTTTGAAGCAAGAGAAACAATACTATCTTTTACATCTTGTAAAGGTAACATTTCTAATTCTTTTCTAGAATTTGTTACCCCTTCTCCATAATCAGATATAGTTACGATTGCCGTTAAATTATTGGTATAGTTTTTAAGCCCTGTTAAAACTGTATTTAATCCAGTACCTCCACCAATTACTACAATATTTGGTCCTTGATCATATACCGTTTTATCAAAAATTAAAGATTTTACATTAACGTTTTTCTTGTTTTCCATACGATCATCTGTTGATTCAATTAATACTTCTAAAGTTCTTTTATTTAGAAAAACCAATCCTAATATAATTGAAACAAATCCTAATACAAATATAACAACTACTTTTCCTACTTCTTGAAATGAGATTTCCTTCATAACTAATATTTCTGCTAATCCATAACAAGTAAATAAAATTCCAACTAAAATTAAAAATATCCATCTTTTCATTTTGTTACTTGATTTAAACCATTGCATAAAACCATTCATTTTTATTCTTCTCCCATTATTTCAATTTCTAATTCAATTTTTTTATGAAACTTTTCATATACTTTTTCTTTTATGTATTCAATTAATTCTAAAACATCTTTTGCAGTAGCTTTTCCATTATTAATAATAAAACCACTATGTTTAGTGGAAACCATAGCATCTCCTATTTTGTATCCTTTTAATCCTGCTTGATCAATTAACTGAGCTGTTATAAAGTCATTTCCTCTTTTAAATGTACTTCCTGCACTTGGGCTTTCCATTGGTTGTCTTTCTTTTCTATACTGCCTATATTTATCTATTTTAGCTTTGATTTCTTCTTTTTTCCCTTTTTGTAGATTTAATACAATTTGTGTAATAATATATTTTTCTTTTTGAAAAATGCTATTTCTATAACCGAATACTAATTCTTCTTTAGTAAATTCTCTCTCGTTTCCTTGGTAATCTATTGCTTTAACAGTTCTTACAATTTCTTTCATTTCTTTTCCATGTGCACCTGCATTCATTTTAACAGCTCCACCAATCGTACCTGGTATACCAACTAATTCTTCTAATCCAGTAATTTCTCTTTGCAAACAAACTCCGTGCTAATTTTCCTAATTTTTCACCTGCTCCCACTATTATTTGCACATTTCTTCCGTTTTCTTCTATTTCTATTTTTTCTAATTGTATTTTTAAAGTAATGCCTCGAATTCCTTTGTCTAATACTAACACATTACTTCCATTTCCTATAATTTGAAGTTTTATCTTATTTTCATTTACTATTTTTAGAATCTCTTTTAAATCTTCTAACTCATCAATTTGAATTAAACAATCCGCAGGTCCTCCAATTTTAAAAGTAGTATGTTTATTCATTGGCTCATTGTAGTATATTTTGTCTTGCGCTATATTTGACTTTTTAAGTAAGCTTTGTATTTCCAAGACTTTCACTCCCTTTTGCCTTTTTATTATTATTTCATTTTTATGTTTTTAATTCTACTATAATTCTTATAAAAAAGCAAGTTTTCAAAGTCTTATTTTTTCTTTCCTTCATATTTTCTCTTTTTATCCATATACTATTTATATACATTTTTTAAAAAGAAGGTTTATTCGTAAAATGATGAAATCTGGTATTTATGTTATAAAGTTAAAAAGAAATTTATTACCAATTTTATTTTTAAGTTTTACTTTTGGTTTATTAATTTTTTCAAAAAGTAATCTTCCTGCTGTAAAATCAGGATTACTTCTTTGGGCTAATTCAGTTGTTCCTTCTCTTTTTCCTTTTTTTGTAGCAACTGAATTATTAATGCATACTAATATCATTCCTTTACTAGGTAAAATGTTAAATCCTTATATGATACCCCTATTTCATATACGTGGAGAAGGTGCTTTTGCTTTTATTATGGGTATTATTAGTGGTTATCCAGTTGGAGCTAAAATTGCTGTTAGTTTAAGACAAAATAATATTTGTAGTAAAGAAGAATGTGAAAGGCTACTTAGTTTTACTAATAATTCCGGTCCTCTATTTATTATTGGAACTGTTGGCATTTTAATGTATGGTAATAGTACCATTGGGCTATTGCTATTTATAACTCATTTGCTTGCTTGTATAAGCGTTGGCCTTCTTTTTCGTTATTGGAAAAAGGATACAGTTACTTTTCAAAAAACGAATTCTTTTTCTTCATCTCAACAAACAAAAAAATCTGTTTCTTTTTCTAATTTAGGAGAAATATTAGCAGAAAGTATTACAAGTAGTCTTTCTACCATTCTTCTAATTGGTGGCTTTGTTGTAATTTTTTCTAGTCTTATTTCTATTTTAAAAGCAAGTGGTCTATTAAATGGTTTAAGTTTATTGATTACTCCTATTTTTCAGTTTTTAAATATTGACACAAACTTTATTCAAGGACTTTTAACTGGAATATTAGAAATTACAAATGGTATTAACTGCATTTCCTCAATTGCTTATAAGAAAATTTCCTTAAATATTATTTTGACTGCTTTTTTACTTGGATTTGGTGGTATATCTATTCTCTTACAAGTTTGGAGTATTCTTTCTAAAAGTGATTTATCTATTAAGCCCTATTTTTATGGAAAATTACTTCATGGCTTATTTGCTGCTTTTTACACTTATTTATTTATTAATTTTTTCCCATTTTTTAATTTTAATTTATAATCGTTCTAACTTTAATTTTATACAATATATTTAAATAGGGAGATGATGAAAAAATGGAAAAAGATTTTAATACAGGTTTTATGCCTCCTTATTTGGATTATAATATGCCTCCACCAAATGGTATGGAAACAACAGAAATGTATAAAGATCCTTTTTTTAATCCTATGATGCAATATGAACAAGCATGTAGTTATTATCGTTACTTATGTATGCAAATGGACTATAAAATTAAATGTAAAGAATATGAAAAATTGTGTGGAAATTCTTCAGATAAATCAAATCGAAAAATAGAATAAAGACATGAATTTTGATTTCATGTCTTTTCTTTTATTTAACTAGACTAAAATAAAGAAGTACTAAAATTCCTAATATAATTCGGTAATATCCAAATACCTTAAAATTGTGCTTTTTAATATAGCTCATTAAAAATTTAATAACCACTAATGATACGAAGAAAGAAATAATCATTCCTACTAATAAAATTATGATTTCTGTAAAGGTAAATGCTAATCCAAATTTGACTAATTTTAAAAGACTTGCCCCTAACATGGTTGGGATAGCTAAATAGAAAGTAAATTCTGCTGCATTTGGTCTAGACAAACCAATTAATAATCCCCCTATAATAGTAGCTCCGTGAACGTGATGTCCCTGGAAAAATAGCCGCTAATAGCTGAAAAATCCCAATGATAATTGCATCTTTATAAGTAATTTGAGACTTTGTTTCTTTTACCTTATCATGCTTTCGATTTTTGTTTCTATTTTCAATAACAATAAAAGCAATTCCAAATACAATTAAAGCAATAGCAATGCATAATGGATTATAAAATAAAGATTCAAAAACTTCATCAAATGCTAATCCAATTATAGCTGCTGGAATACAAGCTACTAAAATTTTGGCCCATAAAACTAAAATGTCTTTATTTAAATAAGATAAAATTCCTGTTGTTTTTATAGCTTTATCTTTTGATTTAGTAAATGGCCATATTTGATTCCAATACAAAAGTACTACTGCTAAGATAGCTCCAAATTGTATAACTACTTCAAACATATTCCAAAATTCTGGTGATACTTGTGTAAACTTTATAAATTGCTCAACCAATATTAAGTGTCCTGTACTACTAATTGGTAGCCATTCTGTTATTCCTTCCACTACACCAAATAAAATAGCTTTTATAATTTCAATTAACATGTTTTTTTCTCCTCCAAAATGTTATAATATTGTATCTTTGATAAATTTTGCTGTTGTAACTGGTGCTACTTTACCAGGTAGGGCTAGTGCCCATATAGATTTCAAATCTTGTTTTTTAGCTTCTTCTTGATCAATTCCACCTGGTTTAGACGCTAAATCAATTAATAAACATTCTTTTTTTACATATTGCATTTTTTCTCCGTGTTAATATTAAATGTGGTATGGTATTAATAATAATATCATATTGGGATAAATTTTCTCCTAATTGATTGCTATTGATAGCTTTATAACCATATGCTTTAATCCAAGCCAAATCTTCTTTTTTTCTTGCACTACAAGTAACAATACTAGATAAACCATCTAATTTTTTGGCTAATATTTTTCCTATTCTTCCAAAACCTAAAATTAAAACTCTTGCTCCATGGATAATTTGACTAGTATTTGACATAGCAATTTCTATTGCACCTTCTGCTGTAGAAATGGCATTTCCTATAGCTAATTCTTCCCTTTGCATGATGTCAATTAATTTTACAGATTCTTTTTTGGCTAAATCATATACCTCTTGAGAAATATTTCCTGCTATTAAAGTCTTTCCATGGAAATATGGTAGTATTTTTTTTATTAAAAGATTTTTTTGACTAAATGGATGATTTATTTCTTTGCCATTGCTAGAAAATGGAATTGATCCTATTATAATTTCTGTCTTTTGATTTATAACACTTAAATTTTCAGAAAAATTTATATTTCTTATACCTTGTAATTCTTCTGCCAATTCTAAACCATATGTATATACAGTATTTTCTTCTTCTACTAGCATTTTAGCTAATTTTATCATTCGCAGATCTCCGCCAATAATGGCAAAATTTGTACTCATAAAATTCCTCCTATCTACTTTCAAGTATATTGGAATTTTACAATTTTATGAACTTTTCGAAAAATCTTATTCTTGTATTTCTCTTTGATCTTCTTGAATAGAAATTTCTTTTTTTTCTATTTTCTTATTTCTACCTGATACATTCTTTTTTAGTAATTTAATATCGTTGTAACTTAAATTTCTAGTAATTTCACTCATTTTCTCTAAATGTTCTTTTGCTTTTACTTCTTTTTCTACTAATTTTGATGTTTCTGGTTCTGTTTCTGATTCTGGTTCTTCTAAATTGAATGGTATAGATATTTTAGCCATAATTGGAATAAAAAGCGGTTCTTTTTTTATCTTTTGTGCAACTCCTTTAGCATTGATATCAATTGCTGTATTAATATATTTAATCGCTGTATCTTTATCGCCTTTAATTAGATAAATTTTTGCTAATTCATAATATCCATCTGCTGATAATTCCTCTTCTTCAATAGCTTCTAAAAATCTTCTTTCTGCTTCTTCTAAATCTTTATAAATTAAAGCAATTTCCGCTAAAGAATATTTTGCATTATATAGCAAAGAATTAATTTCAGCTGCTTTTTCATAACATATTTTAGCATTTTGAAAATCATTTAACATGGTATAAGCTATTCCTAAATTATAATTTAATTCATAACTTACTGGTTGATATTTTAAAGCATCTTGATAAATATTTACTGCCTCTTTGTACATTTCTTTTTCAATTAAAATTTCTCCTAATAATATAGATGCTTGATACATCTCTGGCTTTTTATGTAATAAGTTGGATAGCATTTCAGAAGCTTCTTCTTTTTTATCCAAATTATTTAATAATTCTGCTACTTTGTAATAGGAATTATAATCTTGTTTATTTAAGTCAATGGCTTGTACGTATTCATCAATTGCTTTTCTCATTCCTCCTTCTTGTTCATAAATTTCTGCTAACATACGATGTGCCTTATAAGAATTTGGATTTTTTTCTAGTAAATCTATTAAGGCTTGTTTAGCTTTCTTATTATTTCCAAAAAATAAATATAACTTTGCTTTTTGTAAATTTATCATCTCAAATAGAGTAATATTTTTCTTTTCTATTATGATAATGCAAATTGGAAGTAATATTGCTAATAAATATTTTAAAATAACAAATAAAATATTAAGTTGAATTTTAAATAATACTTCAACAAAATTTAATGAAATTCCTATTGCTTCTAAAACTAAAATTACTACATAAGTAGTATCATTGTGTTGAATCATTCTAAAAAACATATATACAAATATAGTAAATGAAATGACTATAAATATAAATTGTTCTACTACCATATTGCTTTCTCCTTCTTTTTTAACATATATTTTATTTCATTTTTTATCATTTGTCTAGTTTTTATATAAATCTTGATAAATTTTATAATTTCTTAATATTTTTCTTATATATTGGTTAGTTTCTTTGTAAGGAATGTTTTCTATATCTGTTCCATCTGATTTTATAATTCCTTTTTGAATCCAACTATCTACTTTGCCTGTTCCAGCATTATAAGCTGATAAAGCCAGTTCTTTATTTTGGTATTTTTTTATAAGAATAGCTAAATAACAAGTTCCAATCTCTATATTTTTAGGAACATTACAAAGTTCTTCTCGTATGTGTTCCAAATTAATTTCTATTTTGTTCTTTTCAGCTACTTCTTTAGCTGTTTGTTCTACTAGTTGCATCAATCCAACAGCATTTCTATTTGAAATAACATTTTTATCAAAATTGCTTTCTGCTTTTATAACAGCAAAAATTAAGTTTTCTTCTATTCCATATTTATCTGCATAAACAGAGACTATTTCTTGATAAGTTTTTGGATATAAAATTTTCATAAAATTATCTTTTAATAGAAAAGCTATTAAGATGCAAACAACTAAAAATATAATCATGATGACTTTTTTATTTTGCAAATTCATCTCTCCTCATTTTATTTACAATCATACCAATTTTGGGCTTCTGATAATTCTGCTATTAATGGTACCTTTAAAGAAATAGCAGATTCCATACTTTGCTGCATAATTTTCTTTACTTCTTCTTTTTCTTCTATAGGAACTTCTAACATCATCTCATCATGAACTTGTAAAACAATCTTAGCTTTTAAATTACGTTTTTTGATTTCTTTATAGACCTTAATCATAGCAATTTTCATAATATCTGCTGCTGTTCCTTGTATCGGTGTATTCATCGCAACTCTTGTACCAAATTGTCTTACCATATAATTATTTGATTTTAATTCTGGTATATATCTTCTTCTATGAAATAAAGTTTCTACATATCCATCTTCTGTCGCTTTTTTCGTAATGTTTTCCATAAAAGATTTAATTCCTGCATATTGATCTAAATATTCTGTGATATATTGTTTTGCTTTTTTTCTATTAATTCCTAATTGTTCTCCCAAACCAAAGTCACTAATTCCATACACAATTCCAAAATTAACTGCTTTAGCATTACTTCTTTGTTCTTTTGTTACTTGTTCAATAGGAGTTTTAAAAACTTTGGAAGCAGCTTGTTTATGAATATCTTGACCTTCTTGAAATGCCTTTATCATGTGTTCATCTTCTGATATATGTGCTAGCACTCTTAATTCAATTTGAGAATAGTCTGCATCAATATATACTTTTCCTTCTTCTGCTTTAAATACTTTTCTAACTCTTTTTCCTAATTCGAATCGTGTTGGAATATTTTGCAAGTTTGGCTCAGTTGAACTGATTCTTCCGAGTTGCTGTTATTGTTTGATGAAAAAAGGAATGAATTCTTTTTGTTTTTGGATTAATATAAGGCTTTAATCCTTCCACATAAGTAGAATTAAGTTTCATTAATTGCCTATAATCTAATATTTCTTGTATAATAGGATCTTCTTTTTTTAATTTTTCCAAAACATCTACATCAGTTGAATAACCACTTTTTGTTTTTTTAATTACTGGCAATTTCATCTTTTCAAAAAGAATTTCTCCTAATTGTTTTGTAGAATTAATATTAAATTCTTCGCCTGCCATTTCATAAATTTTTTTTGTTAATTTTTCTAATTTTTGTGTTAATTCTTTTCCAAATTCATTTAATTCTTCTATATCTACATACATTCCATTTATTTGCATATCAGATAATACTTGAATTGTTGGCATATCAATCTCATAAAATAGCTTTTGTGCTCCTATTTTTTCCAATTCTTTTAAAGTAATTTCTTTAATTTTAAAAATAGCATAGCCATATAATGCATATTTTTCTTGTTGCTTTTTTTCTACTTCAGATTCTTTTTCTATTGAATCAAATAAATTGATTTGTTTTTCTTTTGGTTCTTCTCCTATTAGCTCATCTACTTCTAAATTTAAATATTGATTCATTAATTGTTCTATTTCTAGTTTATTATTGGTTGGGTTCAAGATATAACTTGCAATGGCAATATCATACTCTACTCCCTCTAAATTAATTTGTAACTGTTTTAATAAAATATACGTTTTCGTTAAATTATGTCCTATTTTTTTAATAGATTCATCTTCCAGAATATCTTTAAATTGCTGAATATCTTCTTTTTCAATTGGAATCTGAACAATATTATTATTTCTTTCATCAAAAATAGTTAATCCTATTATTTTTTCTTTAATAATTTTTTCTGGATTATCATCTTTAGCAGTTTGAATATAAAATATCATTTGTTTTTGCTCTTTAATGAGTTCTATTACTTCCTGTTTTGTTTTGTTTACAATTTTAAATAAATCTTTTTCTTTTACTTCATTTTTATTTTCTACTTTCTCACGCAAAGAAAATCGTTCAATATATCGATTAAAATTAAGTTCTTCAAAAATTTCTAATACTTTTTTATTATCCCATTGTTCTATTTTAAAATCTTCTAATGTGTCTTGGATTGGAACTTCTAAATTAATAGTACCTAACGTTTTTGATAAAAAAGCCAATTCTTTATTATTTTCAATATTTTCTTTTTGTTTTCCTTTTAATTCCGCTTCTCCTGTTTCTAACTTCTTATATAAATTCTCAATAGAACCAAATTTTTGTATCAAAGAAAGTGCTGTCTTTTCTCCTATACCTGGCACACCTGGAATATTATCAGAGCTATCGCCTTGTAATCCTTTAACATCAATTAATTGTTTTGGTTCTAATCCATAAGTTTCTTTAATTTTTTCTCTATTATATTCATCTGTTTCTGTTTTCCCTGCTTTTGTATGAGGAATTCGAATAGTTACTTTGTCGGTTGCTAATTGAAAAGTATCTCTATCTCCTGAAAGAATAGTTACTCCTAATCCTTTCTGTTCTCCATAACAAGAAAGAGTTCCGAAGCACATCATCTGCCTCATAACCTTCCATTTCTATGATATCTATCCTCATAGCTCTTAAAATATTCTTTATAATTGGCATTTGCTGAGCTAATTCATCTGGCATTCCTTTTCTAGTAGCTTTATAACCTTCATAAAGTTTATGCCTTGCTGTAGGTGCTTTTAGGTCAAATGCTACCACCAAATATTGAGGATCAATCTCTTCTAATAATTTAAATAAAATAGCTAAAAATCCATAAACCGCATTGGTATAAATACCATCTTTTGTAGTTAACATTCTACTCCCCATAATACCATAAAAAGCGCGATTCATAATGCTATTACCATCTACTAATACTAATTTATCCAATTTTTTCCTCCTTGTCATTATTTGTTTGTGATTGCATTTACTTTATAGATTTTCAAATTATCAAATTGTTGTATTTCTTCACATTCTGCATCTATTTTATAATGTTCTTTAATAGCTGTTAATACATTTTCTTTATAATTATCATATCTTGTTCCAGACCAAATAACATCTCCATCTACTAAATATACATTTTCTTTTAATAAATCTAAAAAAGTTCCATCTAAATGATATCTTTCTTTAAAATCATAATAATTTTGTGTGTACATATCCCATCCGCCCATCACTCTTAAGTTTGAAAATGCACCTTTTGGAGGCATTTCATAAATGGAATAACTCAAATATCTAAATTGTAAAGATGGTACTGTATACAAGTATACATTTTCTTTGTGACTGCTTGTATAACCAATTAAATCTTTTATGCTATCATAATCTCCTAGCTGATAATTAAAATTATATTTCATTCCCGAGCTATAACCTATGATAGTAATCATAAATGTTAATATAACACAATTTGTAATAGTATCCTTGACTTTTGTTTCTGCCTTTAATTTCAGATTATACATCATCCAAGCAGTTCCAATTATATATTCTGGTATTACTACTCTTAACATACTTCTATTCATTTTAATAAATAATAAATGAATAGCAATTGTCGTAATAAAAATTGCAATATTGTATTTCGTTTTATTTCCATTAAATAAGCTAAATATAAAAACAAAGAAAAATACTATTCCGATGTATGCATTTGAATCTATGATTTCTGATTTAAAGTCTTCTATTACTTGAGAAATTTTTTTATCAAAAACAAGTTGTCCATCTTTTTGTTCTTTATATTCTACTATTTTTTTTATTTTTTCTTTTGCATAGACATTCTCATCTCCAAAGCCAAATGTATAAAACATATAATAATCATTTTGAGACCAACCAATTTCATCAAATATTTCTTTATTTTCTTCATAATTAATAGGTGTTATATCATGTAGTGTACTTCTTGATTTATTAAATTCAATGTATTGTTGATAAACATCGTTTTTGTATATTAATGAATTAGAAACAATTGTTATTACTGTAATTACTGCTAATATAGAATAATATTTGATTATTTTTACTAGTTGAACTTTTTCTATTTTTCTTTTGAAATATTCTATTCCATTTATAACTAAATAAATTCCCATAAAAGGTAAGATTATACATAAAGATTGAAATCTTAATAAAACTCCTAAAGTAAATAAAAAAAAGATGAGTAGTTTATATTTTATATTTTTATCTTCTTTTTGTTCTATTGCATCGATTAATAATATAAAAGAAGTTAATACTAATAATGCTGCTACAGATGTATATTGTACCAATAATAATAATGTACTATAAAATACACTTGCAAATATAGCATAAAGGATAATAGCAATTCCATTATTATGTTTTTTTAGTATTGTATAACCAATTAATGTAAAACAAATGAATTGCATACTTAATAAAAATATGCTATGCCAATTTATAATTGGAATAATCCTATACAATAAGCTTAATACAATACATATTATTGGATGTATGTATATTCCATGTATATTATAAGTACCATCTAATCCAGAGTACAAATTATAAATAATAAAATCATCTACTTGCTCGTATTTTACATCAAATATAATATGAATTATTCCAAATATTATAATATTTATGAACATTATAATAATAAATTTTGTTTTTTCTTTCATAGTTTTACCTCATATTTTCATACCTTATTACTGCTGTAACATTTCATTTGCCATTTTACAAAAATATTCTTCTACTTCTTCTACAGTAGTTTCTTCTGAAATTGGCATTCTCAAAAATACAGCTCTTCTTGGATATTTATTATTATATACTAATCGAAAAGATTTTTCATCAAATCTTTTTTTATATTCATCATACTCATTTTCTTTCGTATGAAATTTTGTATAGTACATAGAATATACTAACCAAATTCGCTTTTCTGTTAGAAGATTTTGCAACTCGAATATTTTTTCTTTGTTTTGGTCTGATAATTTATCATAATTTAGCATAATCCATGCATATCCCTTTCCTGCATTTATAAAAGTCGGACCAAAAAAATGAGTTTTGTTATCTAATTTTAAATCTTCTTTTTCTATTCTTTTTTTCCCTTTTTTAAGTAAATTATTTATGTTAGCGCTACTCATATTGGTTTCTATATTCTTGTTTTTAAAAATTTTACATGCCTTTCTTAAGGGTAATTCAATAATTTTGTCTATGATATCATTTGCTTTTTCATTTTGTAATAAGTTTTTTCCTACTTTTCCTATTGGTTTTATTTCTTTTATTAACATTTTTTTCTCCTTTTTCAATTTTTTGTACTCATTTAAGAAGATTTCTATTCTCTTTTTAAGTAATATCTATCTGTATTTAAAATTCCATTTGTTTTTTCTAATAATTCCATTTCGTCGTATACTTTCATATCAAGTTCCTTCATAATCTCTTCAATATTGGCACTATCTTTTGATGGTATTCTTCTTTTGAAAAAATCAAATAGAGTATCACTTACATGTTTTTTGTAAAAAAGATTAAGTTCTCCTATTCCAAAACATCCTCTATGTGTAGCTTTTTTTAACTGTTCTTCATTTATTTCAAAATAATATTTTTCATTATTTTTATATAATTTACCTAACATATATTCATTTTGTCCATAATCTTTCCAATATAAATTTAGAGTCATTATCTATCCTCTCTTTCACTTTTAAATAATTGAGCAAATTTTTCTTTTGCAATTTGAATATTACCAGTTACAAAATTCATAAATTCTTTCATCTGTTCATCATCACTATATGTTTCAAAGTGTTTTATTCCAGTATCTTCATAAATCTGTTTAAATACCTCTTTCATATCCAAAGTTTCTATACTTTCTTTTACAAATTGTTCAAAACCTGGATAGTCTTTATATTGTTCTATTAATGAACCTATATCATTCTTTCCATTATCACATTTTCTTACTATCATATTATCCATATCTTTTGCAGTTTGAAAACTATAATCTAAATCAAACATTGGAGCCATTCTTACATGTTTATTTCCCTCTTGATCTATACTTACAATTAATGGAGAATTCTCTGCCGTTTGATCCTTTAGTCCTATTAATTTTGATACAAATTCTTGTTTTATAAATTCAAATTTGACTTGTTCTATTTCACTTTCATTGAATTTTCTATATCGTAAAGCTTCCTCCATTTTGCTTAAATATGTTGATATTAATTTTTCATCCTTTGTATAAGTAACTATTTCTTCATTTTCTCTTAAAAAATTTTTACTCAATATTCTTACATATCCATTATGAACTTTTCCTAGGTAAACTTTAACACATTCCACGCCTAAAGTGTTAGCTATATAAGAAGCAATTAATGGATTATACATACAATACGAATCTGAAGATTTTGAATTTCCTCTATAATTTAATGGTAATTTAGAAATATATATACTTCCATCTGTCATCATCATATAATGATCTAAAAAATTTCCTTTATTTCCAGAAAATATACCTGGTTGAACTAAATATAAAGTATTTATTAAATCTATATATCCATCTTCTCGCAATGGCATTTGCACAGGTTGATTATCTAGATAATATTCCAAAAATTTTATGAAATATGGATAATCTGGTTGAAAAAATTCTTTTATATTGCGTATAGGATGAAATCTACTTACATAATAAGCAATATTTTCATACATATCTTTATTAGGTTTGATTTGTGTCATTTTTATAAATTCATCCAATTTTTTAAATCTATCACTATCTTTAATTTTATCTATATATGCTTTTACTTCATTAAATTCCATATATTCTCCTTTCTTAGGCAATATATTTTTGTTTTATCGTTCTTCAGCTCCATTAGTGAATAATTTTATGCCACATTTATTGTTTTAATTAAAATACCACAACCTATTTTCATTTTTTTGTTATTAATTAATTGTTTTTTTAGAATTTTTTGTAAAGATGTATTTTCTGGTAAACTATTAAAATCAGCACACTCTTGCATTTCAAAAACAAAATTTAAAATGTCTTTAGTTGCATCTTCTCCATCTTTGACTTCAAATAGTTTATAAAATTTATGAATATTACAATTACGGTCTATAATATCATTAAGTTGATTACTTAATAGCCAAGAATTACATCGATATTCTGGATTAGATAATCCAAAATATTTTTTTACTTCTTTTTTTGAATTTTTAATTGAATTGATTACATTTTCAATTTCTAGTCTTTCGCCAGATGGTATATGTATTTTTATATAGTTTTCACATTTTTCATATTGTAATCTTCCTACTTCAATTAATTTTGCATTAATAAAATAGGTAGCCCAAAGCATCTGTGATATCCTAATACCTTTTAATTTTTTAATAAAAATATCATTTGTAAGTGTCTCATAGACTCTTTTTCTATATAATTCTATTTCTTTTTGAGTATATCCATTTTTTCTCATATTTTCGTCATGTAGTTTATATCCTATTAAAACTAATATATTTGTAACAAATGAATCATAATTTTTATCAAATAGTTCTATAATACTTTTCTTATTCCAAAGGTCCTTAATCTTATTTGATTTGTCTTTATATAAAATGTTATATACTTCTTCCACTTTTTGATTAAATTCTTTTATTAAATTAATATCTTCAATACATTTATAACAATTATTTATATACTTTTCATCTGAAATATTGTAGTAATTTAAAGCATTATCAATATCATTAGAATCAATTTTCATCATTTTCCTCACATTATAAAAATTCTATTTGTTTTTACTGTGGCATACAGACCTATCTTACTCTACAATCACTAATTAGGACCACAATACTTCTTCTTGTCTTTTTAATGCGGTCATAATATCTATCTTCTTCTGAACAATAC
>CANQZU010000012.1 GCA_947628415.1 uncultured Clostridia bacterium
AAAATATGCAACTAAATTTATAGCAAATTTATATTGAAAAAATTTTAATAAAAGTTCTATTTTTTTAAAATTCACATATAGATTAATAAAAGAGAATAAAGGAGTATAAAAAATGGAAAAAACTATAACAAATATTGCAAAAGGCGTTGGAATATCTTTATTTACAACATTTATCCTATTGCTTATTTTTGCTACTGTTCTTACTTTTACTCAAATAAGTGAAACAGTTATGAATCCAGTTATTATTATAATAACTGCTATTAGTATTTTGATTGGAAGTTCTATTGGAAATATTAAGATCAAAAAAAATGGATTATTAAATGGAGCTCTAATAGGAGGTATTTATATTATTGTAATATATTTAATTTCTAGTATTTTAAATTGGAACTTCGGCTTGCAATTACAAAGTATCATTATGATTGCTATTTGCATGATATTTGGAATTTTAGGGGGAATTATTGGAGTAAATAAGAAGTAGAATTATTTTAAGTTACACATCAATTGAAAAATAGGTATCTTCATTTATTAATCCAGACTGATCTTGTATAATTCCTTTTGGAATAATAATTGTTAAAGAGTTATTACTAGTTATTTTAGTAAAAGAAAAAGCGTATACCTTTTCAGTTAAATTTTCAGAAATAAGAGATAAGTTTCTAGAAGCAGGAATTATATATTCATGATTTACCATTACTTTAATATTTTCAGCATATAAAGAATTTTTAAGGATATTTTTTTCTGTTATTTTAAAGTATATTGTAAGTAAATTCATTTTATTAGTACAATTAGCATAAGAAATATTAGAAGAAGTAAAATACATGAATTCAATATTTGGTTTAGTTCGATCAATATCTAATTTTGCAACAACATAAGTATCTTCAATGACATATTTAGCAAGATTAGTTTGAAAAAGAAAGATAAAAATAAGAACTAAAAATAAAGAAATAAAAAATTTTTTTGTTCTATGCAATAGATAAGTCTCCTTTCAAATAATAATTAAATTTAAAAATAAAACAAAAAAGATAGAAAATGTAAAAATATTATAGAAGAAAGAAATAAGAAAGTCAAGGAAAATTTTAAAAATTAAAATAAAAGCAAGTAATGTCGAAAATTGCGATGAAAAGTAGTTGACAATTTAAAATGATGAAATTATAATTAAATTACATTTTCAAATTTCTATTATTCATTCAAAAAAATTTAATTCTAAAATTTTATCGAAAATTATCCAAACGAAAAAAAACAAAAAGAAGGGAGGAATGCCTATCTGAGTAAAAAGAAAAAAATAATATTTATTGTTGCTATTTTATCTTGTTTATTTTTATCTTTTATAGGAGGACAAAGTTATTCCAAATATGTATCAGAGATAATAGGAGATGGAATGGCAAATATTGCAACATGGAATTTTAAAGTAAATGGACAAAAAGAAGAAGTACAAACTATTCAGTTAGAATCCACTTGTAATAATAAAACTTTAGTAGATAATAAAATTGCCCCAGGAACGAGTGGAACTTTTAATATTATAGTAGATGGTACAGATTCTGATGTTGGAATTAATTATAAAATTGAAATTGCAAATGAAAAAAACAAACCAACTAATTTAAACTTTATTTATGATGGAAAAAAATATAATTCTATATCTGAATTAGCAACTAATCTATCAGGAACCATTTATGCAAAAGATGAAAATAAGGTAAAAACTATAACGATTAATTGGGAATGGCCTTACGAAACAGGCAGCAATACTAATCAAATAGCATATCATGATAAGTTAGATACACAAGATGCACAAAATATGGCTATTTATACTTTTAATGTTATTGTTTCAGGTACGCAAATATTACCACAGTCATAAGATGAATTTTTATGAATCATAGAAAAGAGAAAATGTAAGTATAATAAAATACGGTGAAAAGTAAACTTTATTCTATCATTATAATTATTTAGAGCAATAAGAAAAAGTAAGGACAAGTGAAAAAATCTTGTCCTTGCAAAGTATAAATAATTTAAAAATAAAACAAAAAAATAAGATTAAAAAGGAGGAATGAATGAGACAAAACAAAATTCCATTAAAAAATAAAAGAAAGAAATTAATCATCGCATTAATAAGTTTTACGATATTAGCATTATTTTTATCAGGATATAGTTTAGGAAAAGAATATAAGAATGTAAGAATAGAGGCTAGCAGTAAAATAACACAACCAATTTTAAAAGTAGAAAACAATCCAGTAATTGAAATAAGCGGTAACAAAGAAAAGGAATATTGTTTGTTTAAAGTAAAAAATTACAAAGAAAATGGAGAAATTACACAAATTGCTCTAAATTATTGCATTGAAATTTTAAGTAAAAAACAAGAAAGTATTTCATTTAAACTATATAAAAATGAACAAGAAGTTGATTTAGTAAACAACAAAACATCTATGATAAGACTAGAAGCTAAAACTATTCAAGAAGATAATTATCAATTAGAAATTTTGTATGATAAAAACAAAGACCATTCAGTAGGAGGTGGTGATATTATTCAAGATGTTAAAATAAAAATATATTCAGAACAAATTAAAAGCTAAAAGCAAATAGGTATCAATTATAATAAATTTGTGCAAATTAATATTAAGATATTAATTTGCACAAATTTATTATGAAAAAGAGTTGATATTTTTTAGATTTTAATATAAAATTTAAAAAGACAAAAGTAGGAGGACGATAAGATGATTACATTAGAAGATGTAAAAAATAATAAAGAGGTAGAAGCTCTAATTAAAGGCGCACAAAAACAATTAGATAGTCTTCGGATATACAGAGCATAGTCACAGACATATTTCTATTGTTTCAGAAAGAGCAAGGAAAATTTTACAAACATTAGGCTATAAAGAAAGAACAATTGAGCTTGCAAAAATAGCAGGATATTTACATGATATTGGAAATTGTGTTAATCGAACAGACCATGCACATAGTGGAGCAATACTTAGTTATTATATTTTAAAAGATATGGGTATGCCTGTAGAAGAAAGAACAGAAATTATGATGGCTATTGGAAATCATGATGAAAACACAGGAACAGCTATTAGTGATATTTCAGCAGCACTTATTTTAGCTGATAAATCGGATGTGCATAGAAATAGAGTGTTAAATACGAATTTGGCTACATTTGAAATACATGATAGAGTAAATTATGCAGTAACTGATGCAGAATTAGAGATAGATAGCAAAGACAGAAAAATCATACTAAATTTAACAATTGATACTAAAATATGTCCTGTATTAGATTATTTCGAAATATTTATGGACAGAACTATGATGAGTAAATATGCAGCAAAATTTTTAAATATATGGTTTGAATTAGTAATCAATCATACCAAATTATTATAGATGGAGGAAATAAAATGGAAAAAATAAAAATAGGAACAATAATACTAGCGATTATATTAGTTACAATGATAGCATTTTTTGGTGTTTATTTACCAGTACAAAATAGAATGGAAAACCAAATAAAAAATTATTCATATGCTATGGATATAAAAGGAAGTAGAAATATTAGATTAAAAGTTAATACAAATAATGAATCAGTTATAAAAGATGCAGAAGGGAATGTAGTAGAAGATGCTACAGACTTAACAGAAGAACAAATGAAGGAAAAAGGATATACTAACGAAGAAACACCAATTAATGCAGAAGAAGTAAAAACCGTTGAAAACTATAGAGCTTCACAAAAAATAATTGAAAAAAGATTAGAAAAATTGGGATTTCAAAACTATATAGTTAAAGTAGATGAGCAAAATGGAGACATATTAATTGAGTTACTAGAAAATGATGATACAGATAAAGTAGTTAGCAATATTAATACAACAGGAAAGTTTGAAATAATAGATAGTCAAACAAAAGAAGTATTAATGAACAATCAAGATATTAAACAAGCTAGAGTAATGTATGGTTCAGGAAATAGTATGAGTACGCAAGGAACTAGTGTGTATTTAGATATAGAATTTAATAAAGAAGGAACTAAAAAATTAGAAGAAATAAGTAATCAATATAAAAAACAAGATACTTCTTCACAAGAAAATGAAACTTCAGAAGATGAAAATTCTAAAGAAGAGACTAATACAGAAAAAACAATAACTATGAATATTGATAGTGATGAAATCATGTCAACTAGTTTTGAAGAGCCAATAAGGACAGGAAAATTACAATTATCAGTTGGTTCTGCTACAACAGACACAAAAACTTTACAAGAATATATTGATCAAGCTTCTAATATGGCAATTGTATTAGATACAGGTAAACTTCCAATTGTTTACGAATTAGATGAAAATCAATATGTATTATCAGATATAACAGAAAATGAAATTCAAATAGCAGAATATATTGCATTAGGTATTCTTTTTGTAGCTATTTTAATATTGATAATTCGATTTAAAGTAAAGGGAATATTAGGCGCTGTTTCTTATATAGGTTGGTTGTCTATTTTCTTACTAGTTATTCGTTATGCAAATGTTATTCTATCAATAGAAGGATTATTAGCCATTTTAGTGGTAGGAATTTTAAATTATATTTTAATCAATAAATTGATAGCAAGAAATAAATTAAAAGAAACTTATCAAAACTTTTTCGTAAAAATAATACCAGTTATTATTTTAGCAATTACATTCTGTTTCTTTGGATGGATGCAAATTAGTAGTTTTGGTATGGTTATGTTTTGGGGAATTGTTTTAATAGCAGTTTATAACTTAATAGTAACCAATAGATTGTTAAAAATAAAAGCAGGAAAGGAAAAATAAAATATGAAAAATATAAGTAAGAAAACAAAAATACTATCCTTTTTAATAGCAATTATCATAATAGTAGGAATAGTGGTTACTTTAACAGTTGGATTTCATTTCGATTTGAGATACCAAGCCACGAAAAAAATAACATTAAATTTAGCAACTACTTTTGAAGTAAAAGATATTAAACAAATAACAGATGAAAGTTTAGCAAATCAAGAAGTACTAATTCAAAAAGTAGAAATATACGAAGATATGGTAAGTATTTTAGCCAAGGATATAACAGAAGAACAAAAAACAAACATTGTAAATAAAATAAATGAAAAATATGGAACAGAATTATCAGCAGATACAATTGAAATTGAATCAATTCCTCATGCAAGAGGGAGAGATATTTTAAAGCCTTATATTTTACCATTTATAATAGCAACAGCAATAATATTGGTATATTTGGCAATTAGATACCACTCATTAGGAACAATAAAAGTTATAATCAAGACAGGAATGATAGTAGTTTTAGCACAATTAGTATTATTTAGTTTAATAGCAATTACAAGAATTCCAATTGGAAGATTAACAATTCCAATGGTATTAGTAGTATATGTATTGACTTTAGTAGGAATTACATCTTATTTTGAAAAAAAGAGAATGCAAAAAAAACAAGAAGAAGATAAGTAATGGAGACGAAACCATTTTGGTTTCGTCTTCTTATATGCAAAATTCTAAAAAAGTTCTCTTAAAAACTGTACAAATGTAAAAAACTAATGATATAATGGAAATCAAAGAAACGAAAAATGGAGGGTATCATGGGAAATATTGTATTATTAGATGAATTAACAATTAATAAAATAGCTGCTGGAGAAGTAATTGAAAGACCAGCATCTGTCATCAAGGAAATGGTAGAAAATTCAATTGATGCAGGTGCTACGAATATAACAGTAGAAATTAAAAATGGAGGAATATCATACATAAAAGTGACAGACAATGGAAGAGGAATTGCACAAGATGATTTAGAGATTGCATTTGAAAGACATGCAACAAGTAAAATTCGAACTGCAGAGGATTTAAATACTGTAACTTCGATGGGATTTAGAGGAGAAGCTTTAGCTAGTATTGCAGCTATTAGTAATGTTGAAATGATATCCAAAACAGAAGAACAAGAAACTGGTTATAAAATTGTAGTAGAAGGTGGAGATATTTTAGAAAAGGAAGAAGTAGGATGCCAAACAGGGACTGCTATTACTGTAAAAAATTTATTTTTTAATACACCAGTAAGATATAAATTTTTGAAAAAAGATTATACAGAGTCTGGATATATTGAAGATGCTATCACTAGAATTGCTATAGTTCATCCTGATATTGCCATTAAATTAATCAATACAGGAAAAACTATCATTCAAACAAATGGTAAAGGAGATTTAAAAAGTGTTATTTATAGTATTTATGGTAAAGAAGTAGCAAACGGAGTGTTAGAGGTTTCTTATTCTTATGAAGATATTCAAATAACAGGAGTGATTGGAAAACCAGAAATATCAAGATCAAATCGTTCTAATCAAATGTTTTTTGTTAACAAAAGGTATATTAAAGATAAAACTTTATCAGCAGCAACTGAACAAGCTTATAAAGGTTTAATACCAATTGGAAAATTTGGATTTGTTGTATTAAATATAGAAATAAATCCAGCTAAGGTAGATGTTAATGTTCATCCTGCTAAATTAGAAGTACGTTTTGAAGAAGAAAACAAAGTATTTCAGTCTATTTATCATGCAATAAAAGATACTTTATTAAAAAATGAATTAGTAGCTAGCTCAGATAAAAGTGAAACAAGAATGATAGGAGATAGAGAAAGTACTTTTGAAGAAAGATTAAAAAATATTAGAGAAGCTAAAAAAACGAACCAAAGTGCTAATTTGTTTTCATTCCGAAAACAACAAGAGAAACAAATAGAAAAATACACAGAAGAAGAAAGTAAAATAAAGACAAATTCCTTAATCGAAGAGGAAAAAAATAGTTCAACAGACAAAACAGCAGGTACACCTATTGATACTTCTGATGTATTATCGCAATTAAAACAAATGAGAGGAAAATTAGAAAAAGAATTACAAGAAAAAAATATAATTCCACAAACTTTAGAAGAAACAGAAGTATCATATAAATTAGATAAGGAAAAAAAGGAAGAAGAAAAAGAAGAGAAAAAAGAAGAAGAAAAGAAAGAAGAAAAAGAAACAAAAACAGATACTTCAGATGGATTGATAGAAACAATAGAAGATCTAGAAATCAAAAAAGAATTCCAAGAAATCAAACAAAAAATGGAAGATTTAAAGGATAATCCACAAGTAGTTTCAAATGATTTTAATGAAATGTACACAAAATTATTTGGAAGGCCTCCTATTGAAGAAAAAACATCAGAAAAAAAAGAAGATTCAAAAATAAATGCTGTAGATATTGTAAAAGATAATATATCTGTATTTGAAAATACAGAAGAATTTCAAAAACCATCTTATAAATTTATAGGTATTGTATTTAAAACTTATATAATATTAGAAATGAATCAAGAAATGTATATATTAGATCAGCATGCTGCTCATGAAAGAATTCTATATGAAAAGGTAAAAAATAATTATTATAATAAATCAAATAAAGATTCTCAAATGTTGTTATTACCAGATGTTATTACTTTAACACATAAAGAAATGGATATTGCCAAAGAAAACATAGAAATCTTTGAAAAAGCAGGATTTACTTTAGAAGAATTTGGGGAAAACACATTAAAATTAACTGGTGTACCATCAATATGTGTTGATTTAGATACAAAGGAATTATTTTTAGAAACATTAGATGAAATCAACACTGTAGCAAGAACAGCAAAACAAGAAAAAGAAGAAAAATTTATTGAAACAGTAGCTTGTAAAGCTGCTGTAAAAGCCAATATGGCATTAACAAAACAAGAGGTAGATAGTTTAATGGATAAATTATTACAATTGCCAAATCCATTCACATGTCCTCATGGAAGACCAACTGTTATAAAAATGACTAAATATGATATTGAAAGAAAATTTGCAAGAAAGTAGAAAGGAACTAAAATGATATTAATTGGAATTGTTACAATAATTCTGTATTTTGTTTTAATTGCTTGGACATGGCATAATTTAGGAACATTTGAAAAAAGCAAAAAATTGATTTATCTTGTTTTGGGTATTTTATTAATATATGGATTTACATTTATTATTTTCCAAGTATCTAAAAATGGCATTGTTTATGAAACTATACAAATTCACAATAGTGTACAAACACTTTTAATTGTTGTTTTTTCAGGAATAAATGGAATAATTATTATGCCACAAATAGCTAAAATTTTAGAGGAAATGAAGGAAAATAATCAGGAAAAAATATTAGTAAAAAGAAAAATTATTTTATTGTTAATAATATTATTCTTATGTTTTATTTTTGAAAGTGGATATATGAAAACTACACAAGAAGGAATCTTACAAGTTTATTATTCTATGAAATAAAATAAAAAGTTACTGAAGGAAGTGACAAAGTGGAAAAAGTAATTGTTATATGTGGACCAACTGCTTCTGGAAAAACTACTTTATCAATTGAATTGGCTAAAAAAATAAAAGGAGAAATTGTGTCTTGCGATTCAATGCAAATTTATAAAGATATGGATATCGGAACAGCCAAACCAACTTTAGAAGAACAACAAGGAATAAAGCATTATTTATTAGATTGTGTTTCACCAGAAGAAAGATATAGTGTAGCAGATTATAAAAAAGATGCAAAAAAAGCCATTCAAGAAATTATATCAAAAGGGAAAATTCCTATTATTGTAGGTGGAACAGGCCTTTATATAGATAGTTTAATCTATGAAATTGAATATCCAGATTTAAAACTAGATGAAACTTATCGTAAAGAACTAGAGAAAAGAATACAAAAAGAAGGATTAGAAATTTTATATCAAGAAGCAAAACAAATTGATCCATTAGCTATTCAAAAAATTAGCAAAAATGATGCAAAAAGAATTTTAAGAATACTAGAAATATATCATGCAACAGGAAAAAATAAAACACAACAAGAAATAGAGTCTAGAAAAAAGTTACCTGAATATGAATATCATGTTTATGCTTTAAAGTGGGATCGAGAAGTTTTATATGAAAGAATAAATAAAAGAGTAGATATTATGATAAAACAAGGACTAATTGAAGAGGTAAAAAAAATAAAAAAGAAATATACTACATTTCCAACTGCTATGCAGGGATTAGGCTACAAAGAAGTAGTAGATTTTTTAGAAGGAAATTATAGCCAAGAAGAAATGATTGAAAAAATAAAAATGGAAACTAGGCGATATGCTAAAAGACAAATGACATGGTTTCGAAAAAATAAACAAACTATATGGCTAGATGGACAAGCAAATATTCAAGACAATATTAAAATTATTTTGGAGGGGTTAAATTGAAAGAAAATAATAACAAAAAAAAGACAATAACATCTTCACAGAAAAAAAGAATAGCAATTTATGTTATTTTAGTAGCTATTGTGTTTTATATTGTATATACAATTTATCTTTTAATCAAACAACCAACAAATATTTTTACAGTAGAAGAGGGAAAATTATATCAAGAAGAAACTAATATTGGTTATGTAATTAGAAATGAAAAAGTAGTAAAAGGTGAAAACTATAAAAACGGAATTTTACAAATTAAGTCAGAAGGAGAAAGAGCAGCAAAAGAAGAAAAGATATTTCGTTATTATAGTGCTAATGAAGAATCTTTAAAACAAAAAATAGAAGATTTAGATAATAAAATCCAAGAAGTCATGGTTAATGATACAAGTTTATTTACTTCTGATATGAAATTATTAGAAGATCAAATTGATGAAAAAGTTGCTGATATTAGTCATATAACAGATACAACCAAACTTGCTGAATATAAAAAAGAAATTAATAGATTAGTAACTAAAAAAGCTCAAATTGCAGGAGACTTAAGCCCAAAAGGCTCTTATTTAAATCAGTTAATAGAAGAAAGAAAAAACTATGAAAGTCAACTAAATTCTGGGTCAGAATATGTAACTGCACCAATGAGTGGAATTGTATCTTACAAAGTAGATGGATTAGAAGAACTATTAACACCAGAAAATTTTAGCTCTTTAAATCGGAGAATATTTAGAAAGTTTGGATTTAAAGACAGGAAAGATAGTAGCAACTAGCCAAGAAAGTGGAAAAATTATAGATAATTTTTGTTGTTATATTGCTACAATATCTTCTTCAGAAGAGGCAAAAAAGGCAGAAATTAGCGATAAAGTAAAAATTAGATTATCCAATAATGTTGAAACACCAGCAGAAATTGTAAACATTATTAAAGAAGACGATAGATTAGTACTTATCTTAAAAATAGAAAAGCAGATAGAAGAATTAATTAATTACAGAAAAATTACTTTTGATTTAATTTGGTGGGATGATTCAGGATTAAAAGTACCAAATCAAGCAATTGTAAAACTAAATGATTTAGATTACGTTGTTAGAAATAGAGCAGGATATTTGAACAAAATTCTTGTTAAAGTAATGAAACAAGGAGAAAAATATTCAATTGTTGAACCATATAAAACAGAAGAATTAAAAGAATTAGGCTTTTCAAATGAAGAGATTACACAATATAAAAAAATAACACTCTATGATGAAATTTTATTAAATCCAGATTTAAGTAAAGTAGAATAATATTACAAACATATTACAAGCATATTAAAATTTAATAACATTCATAAAAAATATTGACAATAATGCAAAAAAAGTAGATACTTAAAACAGTAAAAACAAAGGAAGTAATTTAGGAGGTTTTTTTATGTCAGGAGCATTAATGAATAAAGTATGGGATTTATTTGGAATGGATTCACAAGAATCAGAAGAATATGAGGATGAAAACGCATATGAGTATGAAGATGAGGAAGAAGAAGTAGTAGAAGATAAAAAATTATTTGGAAGAAAAAATAAAGTAGTAGCTATGCCACAAACACAAACAAATGCTATTAAAATGGTAATATCCCAGCCTACTACATTTGAACAATCTGATGAAATTTGTAGCTTTTTAAAAGAAAAGAAATCTGTTATTGTTAATTTAGAATATGTAAATAAAGATGTTGCTAGAAGAATTGTAGATTTTATTAGTGGTGGAGTATATGCATTAGATGGATATATTCAAAAAGTATCTAACTCTATCTTTTTAGTAGCACCATCTAACTATGAAATTACAAATGAAATGGCAAGAGAAGAAATGAAAAGCAAACTTTCTGTTTCATGGCTAAAAAACAACGGAATCAACTAATCCGTTTTTTTGAGGAGGAAAAAATGATAACACCATTAGATATAGAAAACAAAAAATTTTCAAAACAAGTAATGAATGGTTATAGTGTAGAAGAAGTAGATGACTTTTTAGATGATTTAACATTAGACTATACAAATAACTATAAAGAAGCAACACAACTTAAAGCAAAAGTAGAAGAATTAACACAAAGTTTAGAACATTACAAAACTATAGAAGAAACTTTACAAAGTACATTATTAATGGCGCAAACTACAGCAGAGGATGTTAAAAATGTAGCAAAACAACAAGCAGAACAAATCATTAATGAAGCAAAAGGATCTGCTCAAAAACAAGCCAAGGATTTAGATAATGAAATCATGGCAAAGAAAAAAGAATTAGAAGACGTAAAAAAACAATTTGATATGTATAAAGCAAAAATGGAATCCTTATTAATATCACAATTAGAGTTAATAAAAGATATTAATAAAGATAATGAATAATCAATAAAAATACAAAAGAGGAGAACTATTCAAACGAAGAATGGTTCTTTTCTTTTGTCACTTGAAAATATTTTACTTTTATGTTAAAATATCGCAAGAGTAGTATCTTTAACAAGAAAAATGTTACAATGTAAGAAGTATATTACAGAACTATTAAATGTATGTTACATTTCTATGAATACTCTTGACATTACTAAAAAAAGGAATAAAATAATAGTATCAGAAAGGTAAAATATGAGAATAATCGGTGGAAGAGCGAGAGGAACAAAGCTGTATACATTAGAAGGACAAAATACAAGACCAACGCTAGATAGAGTTAGAGAAGCGGTATTTAATATTATTCAATCTGAAATACCAGATAGTGTTTTTTTAGATTTATTTGCAGGAAGTGGAGCTTGTCGGAATCGAAGCGGTTAGTCGAGGTGCTAAAAAAGCAATTTTATGTGATAAATCACAAGAAGCTGTTGCTATTATTCAAAAAAATATAGAAAAAACACATACCAAAACAGAAACAGAAGTATATCAAACTACTTTTGAAGATTTATTAAAAAACAAAATAAAAGAAAAGATAAATATTATATATATAGATCCACCGTACAAGAGTGATTTTGCTTATGAAGCAGTAAAATTAATATTAAATTATAATTTATTAAGTGAAAATAGTATAATAATAATCGAGACAGATCAAGAAAAAAGAGTAATGGAACAACTAAAAGATTTAAGGATAGAGATAATAAAGCAAAAAAAATATGGACGTGCATATCTTATCTTCTTAACTAAAAAGAAATAACACATATCAGAAAGGGGAAAACCATGGAAATATTCACATTATTAGAAACATTAGAGGAAATATTAGAAAATAGCAAGAGTTTACCATTTTCTTCAAAAGGGATTGTAGACAAAGAAGAAATGTTGGATTTAATTAAAGAAGTTAGATTAAAACTTCCAGATGAATTAAAACAAGCTAAATGGGTAAAAGAAGAAAGACAACGTATTTTGGTAGAAGCTCAAAAAGAAGCAGATGGTATTGTAAAAGAAGCAGAAAATAGAATTATTGCCATGATAGATGAACACGAAATTACTAGAAAAGCATATGACCAAAAAACAGAAATTATAGAAACTGCCAATGAAATGTCAAGAGAGATAACTAAAGGAACAAAAGATTATGCAGATAGCTTATTAGCTAATACGGAAAATGTGTTAAATGAAACATTAAATAAATTAGGAAATAATATGACAGAAGCATTAAATTTAATGCAAATATCTTTAGAAGATACCATTAAAACAATTCAAAATAGTAGAAAAGAATTAAAATAAAAACAAAAGTCAGAGGTAAGAAAGTCAACAAACAAAGACTTTTGCATCTGGCTTTTTTGAAATGCTTTAAATAAAAGAGGAAGGTGTAAAATGGCAAAAAAAAGAAGATATAAAAGAAGGAATAAAGCTAATAAGGTAGACATAGCAGTTATTTTATGCATCATATTCAGTATTCTTTTAGCAGTTCTAATTTATACAAAATCAGGAGTAATTGGTGCTAAATTGAATGAAATATTAGGTGGAATGCTAGGAATTGTACAATATATTTTACCAATTGGAATATTTGCTATTGGTATTAAATTAGCTTGTGATGGAACAGAAGAGCTAACACCAAAATTAATACAGTATGGAATTTTACTAGTTTGCTTATCAATTGTATTTAGTGTATTCCAACTACCATCTGGAGAATTACAAACTAATAAAGATTTATCGGAAGTAGTAAAAGATGCTTATTTTTTAGGAACACAAGGAAAGGGCGGAGGTGCTATTCGGTTCTTGCCGGAGCAGTGCCACTCTCTAGACTATTAGGAGATATTGGAGCAGTAATTCTTTGTTTAGGAATTGCTATTACACTAGTTGTATTTACTTTTGGAATTAATTTATCTGATTTAATTAATACTATGGTAGAGAAAATACGAGAAAGAAGAGAAGAATTTAGTAATCAACCTGAAAAAGAAATAAAAGAAACACAAGCACAAAGAAGAAAAAGATTAAAAGAAGAAAGATTAGCACAAAAAGAATTAGAAAAACAGCAAAAAGCGCCAATGGATAACCAAATTAAAATAAATTTTGGCGGAAGAATTGTAGATGGAGCAGAAGAAAAATTAGGATTAAAAAAATATGACCATAGTGGAGAAGATTTAGAACCACTAACTAAACAATCTAAAAAACAAATAGAACCAGATGTAATCGAAAATAATTTATTTAAAGATGTAGAAGAACAAAAAGAAGAGAAAAAAAGAGCAGTATTACAATTAGAACATGCTGTAATAGTAGAAGATGAGCATTATGAATATCCACCAATTGAAATTTTAGGAAAAGCAAGTAAGAAAACTTTAAAAGGTGGAGCTAAATTATTAACAGATACAGCTACTAAATTACAGAAAACCTTATATAGTTTTGGAGTATCAGCAAAAGTAGAAAATGTTTCAGTAGGACCAGCCATTACAAGATATGAATTAAAACCAGCTGAAGGAGTACGTGTTAGCAAAATTGCTAATTTAGCAGATGATATTGCACTTAATCTAGCGGCAGAAACAATTCGAATTGAAGCACCAATACCAGGTAAACAAGCAGTAGGAATTGAAGTTCCTAATAAAGAAAGAGAAGCTGTTCACTTAAGAGAAGTGTTAGATAGTAAAGAATTTAAAGACAATGAATCAAAATTGACCATAGCATTAGGAAAAGATGTAGCAGGAAATATTCAATTGGCGGATATTTCTAAGATGCCACATGTTTTAATTGCTGGCTCTACTGGTTCAGGAAAAAGTGTTTGTATTAATACAATTATTACAAGTATTATTTATAAAGCAAAACCAAGTGAAGTAAAATTTGTTATGGTAGACCCTAAAGTGGTAGAATTATCTGTTTATAATGGAATTCCACATCTTTTAATTCCTGTAGTAACAGATCCTAGAAAGGCAGCAGGAGCATTAGCTTGGGCTGTACAAGAAATGGATAATCGCTATAATTTGTTTGCACAAAAAGGTGTAAGAGATTTAAAAGGATATAATAAAGCTATTGAAAAAGAACAAGAAATAGGAAAATTACCACAAATTGTAATCATTATCGATGAGCTTGCTGATCTTATGATGGTAGCTAAAAATGATGTAGAAGATGCTATATGTAGGTTAGCTCAAAAAGCAAGGGCAGCTGGAATGCATTTAGTTATTGCAACTCAAAGACCATCTGTTGATGTTATTACTGGATTAATTAAAGCTAATGTACCATCTAGAATAGCTTTTGCTGTATCTTCACAAGTGGATTCTAGAACTATTTTAGATAGCATAGGAGCTGAAAAATTATTAGGTAAGGGAGATATGCTATATTTCCCATCTGGTGCACCAAAGCCATCTAGAGTACAGGGAGCTTTTGTAACAGATAATGAAGTAGAGAAAATTGTGGACTTTGTAAAATCTAATGGAACAGCAAATTATAGTGAAGACATTCTAGAAAGTATCGAAAATAATAATAAAACAGATAAAGAAATTGCAACAGAAGGAACAGAAGAAGACGATACAGATCCATTTTTAATGGAAGCCATTCAAACAGTAGTAGAAACACGGACAAGCTTCAACTTCTTTTATTCAAAGAAGATTTAAAGTAGGATATGCAAGAGCTGGAAGAATTATTGATCAAATGGAAGAAAGAGGAGTTATTTCTGGTTATCAAGGAAGTAAACCAAGAGAAGTCCTTATGACAAAAGATCAGTGGAATGAATTAAAAATGGGAACAAATGAACAAACCGATTAAAAGAGGATAAATTATTGTTATTTCCTAGAAAGGAGAATAATTTTGCAAAAGAAAACAGATAAGTTTTTCGATAAAATTGTCAAAAGAGACTATAATAATGAACTTGAAAAAGTACTTGAAAAGAAATATTTTGATGAAAATACAAAAAATCTTCTTTTAAATATTTTGTATAAAGTAGAAGTAGCTTATCCAGATTATGAAAAAGTAAAACCAGATGTAGAAACGAAGGAAGAATTTATTCAAACAATTATTGAAAATATCCAAAATGATTGTGAAGACATAAAAATAGTAAAACTAAATTCCAAAGAAAGTGAAATGTTAGGAAATAAAACTTTTTTAGTAGAGAAGGATAAAAAGAGAATTGTATGTTATCCAATTGAAAGAAAATTATTATATTGCATTGCTAAAATAGGAAAAAATAAAAAGATTATAAAAGATCAATATCATATTTTAGATAATACTTTATCAGATTTAATTAATGTAGGAAGCAGTATAAACACAGTTGAAACAATGAGAGATTTTAATGGTTATTCATGGACAACTATTCCAAGAGAAATAGAAAGTATTTACCATAATTTAGCTTATCAAAATATTAGAATATTGGTAGGAGAAAAATTTTTAAATCAATGGATTCAACATAAGGAATATATCATGGATTATTTAGAAGCTTTTCAAAATCGATTAGAAAAACAATATGGAGAAACCAATGCAAAGAAATTCTTAAATGTAATAGATAAATTATCTGTTTTACTTGCTATTCAATACGATAGTAAAACAAAGAGAATATTAGAAAAAGAAAAAAAAGAAAATGACTTAAAATTAGAAGAAGTAAAAGATAATGAAAAATTTGTACAAAAAATCACAAAAGAAAAGAAAACATTAACAAAAGAAATAAAAAAGATTGATGCAACAATAAATGATAAAGCTATGTTGCAAGAAGAATATGAAAAAAGAAATGAATTTTTACCGTTAAAACAAAAAATATTTAGTATACGTATTTTATCAAAAATAATGATGAAAGAAAGAGAAGAAAAAATTACTAGATTAGAAGAATTAAATGCATTGTTAAATCCACAAAAGTTTATTCAATATAAAAAAGAATTAGAAAACAAAGATCATTATTTAAAATTATTAGAAATCAAAGAAGTAGAGATAGAATTAAAAAAAATAATTCTTAAACTACAAAATATTTTTTTATCTTGTTATCAAGAAAAAATTGCAAAAATAGGCAGTAAACAAGAGGTTATGAAATTAATTTATGAGTTTCGCTACTATTGTTTATTACCATTTAATGAAGAAGTAATGATAGGTCAAATAAAAGAGATAGAAAAACAACGAAAAGAAATAGAAATGTTATTAATTCAAAAAGCGCAAGAATGGAAATTAATAGATCATTTTTCAACAGAAAAAGAAATAGAGTATGAAATTTTAAAAAATATCTTTAATGTTAGAGTTATTAATCTAGAGGATTTATCAATTAAAATCGTTAAAGAACAAAATAAATACTATGTACAACTATTTGATGATACAGCCTTTGAAGAAAAAATACCAATGAAAGATATAGAAAATTTAGACAAGAAAAAGATAGTACTTAAATTAAATAAAAAAATAAAAATTTTTAATTAATGGAGGAAATAGAGTGAAAATTACATTTTTAGGAGCAACTAAAACAGTAACTGGTTCTAACTTTTTAGTAGAAGCATGTCGGAAAGAAATTTTTAGTAGATTGTGGTATGTGGCAAGGAAAAGCAGAAATAGAAGAACAAAATGAAGAAAATTTTGAATATAATCCAGCAGAAATTGACTTTATGCTATTAACACATGCTCACATTGATCATTCTGGAAGAATTCCAAAACTATATAAAGATGGATTTAAAAATAAAATTTATGCTCATAAAGCAACTTGTGATTTATGTGCTTTAATGTTACCAGATAGTGGACATATTCAAGAAATGGAAAGTGGATGGAAAAATAAAAAAAGAAAAAGAAAAGGACAAGCAGAGATACCTCCTTTATATACTGCAGAAGAAGCAGCAAGATGTTTACAAATTTTTGAGCCAGTTCAATATGATGAAATAATAGAAATTACAAAAGATATTCATGTAAGATTTAATGATGCAGGACATATGTTAGGTTCTAGTATTATTGAAATATGGACTAAAGAAGATGGAAAAGAGACTAAAACAGTATTTACAGGAGATTTAGGAAATAATGATATTCCATTATTAGACTCACCAACTATGATAGAAACAGCAGATTATTTGGTAATGGAATCGACCTATGGAAGCAGATTGCATTTAAGAAATGATGAAAAAGCAGAACTTTTCTTAAATATTGTTTCAGAAACTCTAGATAATGGAGGAACGGTAGTAATTCCTTCTTTTGCTGTTCGGAAGAACACAAGAGATCTTATATGAAATCAATAAATTAAAAGAAGTAAAAGATGATGATGAATTTAGAAAAAAATATCAAACTTTAATGAAATCGAATGTATTTGTAGATAGTCCTTTAGCAATATCAGCAACAGAAGTATTCAGAGAAAATACAAATCTTTTTGAAAGAGAAATTCAAGAAGAACTATTAAAAGGAGATAATCCACTAGAATTTCCAGGTTTAAAATTTACTCAAACAGCAGATGAATCTAAAGCTTTAAATGAAGATACTACGCCAAGTATTATTATATCAGCTAGTCGGAATGTGCGAAGTGGGAAGAATTAAACATCATCTAAAACATAATTTATGGAATCCAAAATCAACAATACTTTTTGTTGGTTATCAAGCACCAGGAACATTAGGATATAGCATTGTCAATGGAGCTAAAAAGGTAAAAATATTTGGAGAAGAGATAGCAGTTAATGCAAGAATAGAATATATTGAAGGTTATTCTGGACATGCAGACCAAGAAGGATTAATGAACTTTATCTATTCTTTCATTAATAAACCAAAACATATTTTCTTAGTACATGGGGAAGTAGAATCACAACAAATATTAGCACAAAAGATAGAAGAAGATACCCGGAATAGGAATAAGTATTCCAGAATTTGGAGAAACCTACGAGATAAATGGAATAGAAAATAAAATAGAAATGACACATAAGATAGAAAGAAAAATATCAAAAACAATAAGAAATGAAATTATTGAAAGGCTAGAAAAATTACGAGAAGAAGTTAACGATATGGATACTTATGTAAGACAAGATGTAGAAGACAAAAATTTAAAGGACGAAGATATATATCGTATTAATGAAAAAATAAAAGAATTAGAAAAACAAATTATCAATGTGATAGAGGGATAAAAAGATGGAAAACAAATATTTAAATGAAGCCATTATTGGAAATAAAAATATGATAGCAACTTTTACAAGCAAAGGAGAAATGCAAAGAATATACTTTCCTAGTAAAGACAATAGGCAATATATCGATTATTTCCATACAGGAGTTAAAATTAATTATTCAGACTTAATTTATTTGCATGATGATGTAAATAATGTGTACAAACAATATTATGATACAGATACAAATATTTTAAATACAGAAATAACAAATACCTATTTTAATTTAAAAGTTGTCCAAACAGATTATATGATGTTAAAAGAAAATGTGCTAGTAAAAAAATATATTTTTCTAAATGATGGTAAAATTGATTTAAATACACATTTTTATATTCATTCAGAATTATTATCTGATTATAATAATCAAGTAGGATGTAAAATAATAGATAATGGAATGTTACAATATGCACATGATTTTAGTTTAGCCACATTTGCCAAAGGGCATAGATTAGCTAGTCACCAAATTAATGATAGTAAAGAAAGCATTGGTAGAGGAGAAATTCAGGACAAGGATTATATTGGTATGTCAAAAGATAGCAGTATTTGCTATGATTTAGGAACAATTAAGTCAAAAGAGAAGAAAACATTAGAAATTTGCATTTGGATTGGAGAAAATAAAAACATATCCGAAATAGAAAATGAAATAGAAAGAATCAAAAAAATAGATTTCAATAGAGAATATATTAATACAAAATCTTATTGGAGAAAATATGTAAAAGCTCACAATGGATTAAATTTAAAAGAGCCAGAAAATAGTTATGAAGAAAAAATTTATGATATTTATAAAAGAAGTATCTTATTATTTCCATTATTAACGAATCAAGAAACAGGAGGAATTATTGCTTCACCAGAAGTAGATGAAAACTTTACTAGTTGTGGAAGATATGCTTACTGTTGGCCAAGAGATGCAGTTTTTATGACAAAAGCATTTGATATTTTAAAAATGGATAAAGAAACAGAAAAATTTTATAAAATTTTCTGTAAAAAGACACAAAGTAAAAATGGAATGTGGGAGCAAAGATTTTATACAGATGGAAAATTAGCACCATGCTGGGGATATCAAATTGACGAAACAGCAAGTGTAGTATATGGTGTGCATGAACATTATCAATACACTAAATCAGAAAAATTTTTAAAAGATAATTTATCTATGTGTGAAAAAGCAGTTGACTTTTTAAAACACTATGTAAAAGATTGGTTAGATATTGAAGGAAAAGAAGAACATGATAAAGATAAAGTACAACAAGAAATAGAAGAAACATATAGCAAACAAGGACATAAATACCATATCAGTTATGATATATGGGAAATGTGTGAAGGAATTCATTTATACTCTTTAGCTAGTATTTATGCTGCTTTTGATAGCATAATCAAAATTTACAAGATACTAGGAGACAAAACTTCTGATTTTGAAAATAATAGATTAAAAGAAGAAAAAATCTTGAAAAATCAGAAAGAATTAGAAAAAATGCAGTTAGAAATTAAAAAATACATTAATCAAAACATGTATGATGAAGAAAAGAAATCTTATGTACGAAATCCAGAAGATAAAAAAATGGATATTAGTATTTTAGGAAGTGTTGTACCATTTAAAGTATTTAAACCAAAAGAAAAGAAAATCATAAATACTATCGAAAGAATTAATTTATCAATTAGAACTTATACAGGAGGATACCAAAGATTTGAGCAAGATCATTATAGAAATGGTAATCCATGGCCAATTGCTAATTTATGGATGACACTATACTATTTAGAAACAGGAGAAAAGAAAAAAGCAAAAGAAACATTTGACTTTGTTGTAAAAACAGCAGGAAAGCACAATTTACTGGGAGAACAAATTGACAATAGTACTTTGAAACCAACTTGGGTACTTGGTCTTGGTTGGTCACATGCTATGTTTATCATTGTATTAGAAAAATTATATGGAAAGAATTAGAAAAAATGAAAAGAATACTTGCAAAGTATTCTTTTTTGGTATAGAATGGAATTACTAAATGAAAAATGGGCAATAATAAATAAAAGAAAAATAAGGAGGAATTTAATAATGTCAGTAAAAATTGGAATTAATGGATTTGGAAGAATTGGAAATTTATCTTTTCAAGCAGCATTAAAAAAAGAAGGAGTAGAAGTTGTTGCTGTTAATGATCCATTTATTACAGCCGATTATATGGCTTATATGACTAAATATGATACAGTTCATGGAAAATTTGAAGGAACAGTAGAAGGAAAAGATAATATATTAACAGTAAATGGAAAAGATATAAAAGTGTTTAATGAGATGGATCCTCATAATATTCCATGGGGAGAATTAGGCGTTGAATATGTACTAGAATGTTCTGGTGTATTTACAACACTTGAAAAAGCACAAGCACATATTGATGCAGGAGCTAAAAAGGTAATTATTAGTGCGCCATCTAAAGATGCTCCTATGTTTGTTATGGGAGTAAATCACACAACATATGACCCAAGTATGAATATTGTATCTAATGCATCTTGTACAACGAACTGTTTAGCACCACTTGCAAAAGTAATTAATGATAATTTTGGAATTAAAGATGGATTAATGACAACTGTTCATAGCACAACAGCTACTCAAAAAACAGTAGATGGAGCTTCTAAAAAAGATTGGAGAGGTGGTAGAGCAGCAGCAGCTAATATTATTCCTTCTTCTACAGGAGCAGCTAAAGCTGTTGGAAAAGTTATCCCATCGTTAAATGGAAAATTAACAGGAATGGCATTTAGAGTACCAACAGTTGATGTATCTGTTGTAGACTTAACTTGTAATTTAGAAAAACCAGCAACTTATGAAGAAATTTGCGAAGCAGTAAAAAAAGCATCTGAAAATGAAATGAAAGGAATCATAGAATACGTAACAGATCCAGTTGTTTCTTCAGACTTTATTAATGATACCAATACATCTATATTTGATGCAACAGCAGGAATAATGTTAACAGATACTTTTGTAAAATTAGTAGCTTGGTATGATAATGAATGGGGTTATTCAAACAAATTAGTTGATTTAGCATGTTATATTGCTAGCAAAAGTTAAAAAATAAATGGAAAAGTATACAAGATTGTAAAAACAATTTTGTATACTTTTTTGAAGAAAAAAATATTTATTAAAAAACTATTGCAATTTATAATCGAAATTTGTTATAATAGAAAAAATGCAAAAAACGAAAGGATGTTAATGAAAATGAAAAACGATACAAAAAAAGCAAATTTCATAATTTTAGAAGCTTTTTTAATAGTTATTTCATTTTTATTTTAAATAAGGATAATTGGTTCCTTATTTTTTTTTGTAAAAAAATAATATAAGAAAAGGGATGATATAATGAAGAAATTCAACAAAAAAATCGTATTAGAAGATGGCGAAGAGTATTATGGATATGGATTTGGAGCAGATAAAGAAGCAATATGTGAAATTGTTTTTAATACCTCTATGGTAGGATATCAAGAAATTGTTTCAGACCCTTCTTATACATATCAAATGGTAGTAATGACCTATCCACTAATACGGAAATTATGGAATAACAGATGATGATTATGAAACAAGACAACCAACGATTGGAGGAATGATTGTAAGAGAATACAATGACTTACCAAGTAATTTTCGTTATACCAAAACATTATCTGAATATTTAGAAGAAAATGACATACCAGCTATAGCAGGAGTAGATACCAGAAAACTAACAAGAAGTATTCGTGAAAAAGGAAGTAGAAAAGTCATTATAACAGATAGCAAAACCAGTAAGCAAAAAGCCTTGGAAAAATTAAGAAACTATGACATTCCAAAAGATGCAGTAGCTAAAGTAAGTTGTAAGAAAAAATGGTATTCAAGAACGTCAAATCCAAAATATAATGTAGTAGCTATTGACTGTGGAATCAAATTAAATATTGTGAGAAGTTTAAACAAAAGAGGCTGTAATGTAACAGTTGTTCCTTATAATACAACAGCCAAGGAAATTATAAACTTAAAACCAGATGGAATATTTTTATCCAATGGACCAGGAGATCCACAAGATGTAGTAGAAGTAATTAAATTAGTAAAAACATTAAAAGGAAAATATCCAATCTTTGGAATTTGTTTAGGGCATCAAATGATTAGTTTAGCGTATGGAGCAAAAACATATAAACTAAAATTTGGACATAGAGGTGGAAATCATCCAGTACGAAATTTAGAAACTAACAAAATAGAAATTACAAGTCAAAACCATAGTTACGCAGTAGATGAAGAATCCTTAAAGAAAACACCATTAAAAGTGACACATAAAAACATTTTAGATAACACCATTGAAGGAGTTTCTTGTAAAAAAGATAAAATATTTAGTGTGCAATATCATCCAGAAAGCGCACCAGGACCACAAGATAGTAGTTATTTATTTGACCAATTTATTGCATTATTAGATAGAAAATAAAAAAAGAAAGGATGAATAAAAATGCCAAAAAGAAAAGATATCAAAACAGTATTAGTTATTGGTTCAGGTCCAATTGTTATAGGACAAGCAGCAGAATTTGATTATGCACGGAACCCAAGCTTGTTTAGCTTTAAAAGAAGAGGGATATAAAGTAATATTAGTTAATTCTAATCCAGCTACTATTATGACAGATACATCTATTGCAGATAAAGTATATATGGAACCACTAACCATAGAATATGTTGCTAAAATTATCAGATATGAAAGGCCAGACGCTATCTTGCCAGGAATTGGAGGACAAACTGGATTAAACATTGCTATGCAATTATATAAAAAAGGAGTACTACAAGAGTGTCAAGTAGAACTTCTAGGAACGAGTAGCAAAAGTATTGAAATGGCAGAAGATAGAGAAAAATTCAAAACTTTGTGTCAAGAATTAGGAGAGCCTGTATTAGAATCAATTATTGCTACTTCTATCGAAGAAGGAGTAGAAGCTGCTAAAAAGATAGGGTATCCTGTTGTTTTAAGACCTGCTTTTACTTTAGGAGGAACAGGAGGAGGTTTTGCAGATAATCAAGAAGAATTAGAAGAAATTATCAAACATGCTCTAAAACTTTCTCCAGTAGGACAGGTTTTAGTAGAAAAAAGCATCAAAGGATACAAAGAAATTGAATATGAAGTAATAAGAGATAAAAATGATACAGCTATAACAGTATGTAACATGGAAAATTTAGACCCAGTAGGAATTCATACAGGAGATTCTATTGTCGTAGCACCAAGTCAAACTTTAACAAATAAGGAATATCAATTATTAAGAGATAGTGCTCTAAAAATAATTCGAGCTTTAAAAATAGAAGGTGGATGCAATGTACAATTTGCTTTAGACCCACATTCTTTTAAATATTATTTAATTGAAGTCAATCCAAGGGTATCACGATCTTCTGCATTAGCTTCCAAGGCAAGTGGCTATCCAATTGCTAGAGTATCTGCAAAAATTGCCGTAGGAATGAGATTAGATGAAATTATGCTTGCTAATACTCCTGCTAGTTTTGAACCAGCATTAGATTATGTAGTAACAAAAATAGCAAGATTTCCATTCGATAAATTTACTCTTGCTTCTAACAAATTAAGTACACAAATGAAGGCAACAGGAGAAGTAATGAGTGTAGGAAGAACATTAGAAGAAAGTTTATTAAAAGCAATTCGATCCCTAGAAATTGGAGTATGCCATATTCAGATGGATAAATTCAATAAATATGAAATAGAACAATTAATGGATTATATAAAAGATGGAACCGATGATAGAATTTATGCAATTGCAGAACTCGTAAGAAGAAATGTGGATTTAGGATTAATATATAATGTTACTAAAATTGATATGTTTTTTCTAGAAAAAATTAAAAATATTGTAAAAATGGAAAGCATATTAGCAGAAAATAAGGGAGATATCCAAACGCTAAAACAAGTTAAAAGAATGGGATTTAGTGACAAATATATTGCAAAAGTATGGAAAAAAACAGAAGAGGAAATTTATTTACTTAGAAAGAAAGAAAAAATAAAACCAGTTTATAAAATGATTGATACTTGTAGTAGTGAGTTTGAAAGTTATGTTCCATATTTTTATTCTACTTATGAAGAAGAAAACGAATCTATTGTTAGCAAAAAAAAGAAAATTATTGTTTTAGGAGCTGGACCAATTCGTATTGGACAAGGAGTAGAATTTGATTATTCTACTGTACATGCAATTCAAACAATTAAAAAAGCAGGATATGAAGCAATTATTATTAATAATAACCCAGAAACAGTATCAACCGATTATACAACTAGTGATAAGCTTTATTTTGAACCACTTACTGTTGAAGATGTAATGAATATTATTGACTTGGAAAAACCAGAAGGAATTATTGCAGCACTTGGTGGTCAAACTGCAATTAATTTAGCAGAACCACTTTCTAAATTAGGTGTGAAGCTAATTGGAACAACTGTAGATGCAATTGAAAAAGCAGAAAACAGAGATTCCTTTGAAAAGGTAATGAAAAAGTTAAAATTATTACAACCAAAAGGAGAAGCGGTAACTAATATAAAAGATGGAATAAAAGTAGCTAAAGAAATTGGATATCCTGTTTTAGTAAGGCCAAGTTACGTTTTAGGTGGAAGAGCTATGGAAATAGTATCAAGTGAGAAGGCCTTGGAAAAATACTTAAAAACAGCAGTAGAAATAAATCAAAAACAACCAGTTTTAGTAGATAAGTATATCATTCGGAAAAGAATTGGAAGTAGATGCTGTATGTGATGGAAAAGATGTATTTATACCAGGTATTATGGAACATGTTGAAAAAACTGGAATTCATTCTGGAGATAGCATTAGCATTTACCCAACTTTTAGTGTAAGTCAAAAAGCAAAAGAAAAGATATTAGATTATACTGTTAAACTGGGATTAGGAATTGGAATGGTAGGATTATATAATATTCAATTTATTGTAGATAAAAACGAAGATGTTTATGTAATTGAAGTAAATCCAAGATCTTCTAGAACAGTACCATTTATTTCTAAATCAACAGGATATTCTTTAGCTGATATTGGAACGTTAGTTATGCTTGGAAAGAGTTTAAAAGAACAAGGAATTAAAGAAGTATATCCAAAAGAAAAAGAAAAATGGTACGTTAAAGCACCAGCCTTTTCGTTCTCCAAATTAAACGGATTAGATGCTTATCTTTCTCCAGAGATGAAATCAACAGGAGAAGCAATTGGCTATGATAAAAAGCTAACAAGAGCACTTTATAAGGCACTTCAATCTTCTGGAATGAAATTAGTTAATTATGGAACTATCTTTTTAACCATTGCAGATAAAGATAAAGAAGAAGCACTTCCTTTAATTCAAAGATTTTATAACCTAGGATTTAATATAGAGGCAACAGAAGGAACGGCGCAATTTTTAAAAGGACATGGTATTAGAACTAGAATAAAAAAGAAAATCAGTGAAGGTAGTGAAGAAATACTAGATTCTATGAGAAAAGGCTATGTTAATTATGTGATTAACACCAGAGATTTGGATTCAATGGATCAAGAAGCAGATGGGGCACAAATTAGAAGATGTGCTGTTGAAAATAATATTCCAATTTTTACAGCATTAGATACAGTAAG
>CANQZU010000013.1 GCA_947628415.1 uncultured Clostridia bacterium
AAATTAGTCTTAAACAATAAAAGAATTGATATAGATGAGCCTAAAAAAATTGAATTAACTTTAAAAGAAAAAATTATTATGAAATTAAAGAAAAATTAAAACTTTAATTAAGAAAGGAAAAGCATCATGAGAAAATACTTTGGAACTGATGGCATTAGAAGAATTGCCAATACAGAATTAACACCAGAATTAGCCTATAGAGTAGCAAAAGCAGGAGCATATGTTTTATCAAAACATGCCAATCATACTCCTACAATATTAATAGGAAGAGATACTCGTTTATCTGGAACTTTAATAGAAAGTGCTATGGTAACAGGATTTTTAAGTTATGGAGCAAATGTTAAATTATTAGGAGTATTACCAACTCCAGCAGTAGCATATTTAACTAGAAAGTTCAAAGCAGATGCTAGTGTTGTTATTTCTGCTTCTCATAATACATACGAATTTAATGGAATTAAATATTTTAGTAATAAAGGAATGAAAATTCCAGATGAATTAGAAGAAGAAATTGAAGAAATTATGGATTCTGAAAAATTAAGTATGTTTACTGCTGTAGGAGATAAAATTGGAACTTCTGAATATGCATTAGATTTAGTTGATGAATATGTTTATTTTTTTAGAAAACAGTTTGATGACGTAATGGAAAAAAATTTAAAAGAAGGATTTGTTGTTGGATTAGATACAGCTAATGGAGCTACTTCAGTTGTAGCAGAAAAAGTTTTCCAATCATTAGGAATTCCTTACAAAATTATAAACAACCACCCAGATGGCATTAATATCAACCAAAATTGTGGTTCTACTCATCTAGAAGGACTTAAAAAGTTTGTTGTAGAAAACCATTTAAGTTTAGGAATTGCATATGATGGAGATGGAGATCGTTGTTTAGCAGTTGATGAAAAGGGAAACGAAATTGATGGAGATAAATTATTAGCTATCATCTCTCAAAATTTAAGAAAAAAAGGCAAACTAAATAAAGATACAATTGTAGCTACTGTTATGAGTAATTTAGGATTAAATAAATATACTCAAAACAATGGGTTGGCATTACAACAAACAAAAGTAGGAGATCGTTATGTTTTAGAAGAAATGATAAAAAATGGATACAATTTAGGTGGAGAACAGTCAGGTCATGTTATTTTATTGGATTATAACCCAACAGGTGATGGAATTTTGACCTCTTTGATGCTTATTCAAACAATTTTTGAAGAAAACAAAAAAGCTTCTGAATTAGGAGAAATGATCTCATTATATCCACAAGTACTAGTCAATGCAAAAGTAGATAATAATAAAAAATATGATTATGAAAAAGATGTTAGTATTAAAGAAGCAATAGAAGAATTAGAAAAAGAATTTGCAGGGAATGGAAGAGTATTAATTAGACCATCTGGAACAGAGCCTTTAATTAGAGTTATGATAGAAGGAGAAGACCAGGAATATATTACTAAAAAAGCAAAAGAGATAGCAAAGTTAATTGAAGAAAAACTAAAATAAAAATTTTGTAACAAAAATGTAATATAAATTTAATATAAAAAATAGTTGCTAAAAAAAAGAAATAATGATAACATAAGAGTGCAAAAACAAAAGAAAAAATGGAGGTAAAAATATGTTTATTTTTGATATATCAAACCCATTAACTTTATTGTTAATGTTAGCAGTTACAGTTTTATTAATATTCTTAGCACAAGAAGTAAAAAAGAGTTACATTGGAGCAATTGTTTTGTTTGCTTATTTAGCTATTTTAGTAATACATGTTGCACAAATGGCTACTTTATCAGAAGAATTTCGTTATATGATAGAAACATTGTCTAGATGCATTGTTATTGATTTTATCTTTGTTTTTATAGGATTTTTCTCATATTTATGGGTTGATGATATAGAAGCAAAAGCAAAAGGAATTAAGAGTATTGATAATAGCCTAGATTGGTTTTGGAAAAAAGTATAAAAATAAAAAGTAAATAAAAATAAGGATTTTGAGAGTTATCTTAAAATCCTTATTTTTTTGTATTAAAAAATAATCATAAATAGAAGTTTATTTGAATATATATAGTTATAGGAGAATTTTGGACAAGGAGAAAAATATGTTTAATGTTACTGTACTAAAAATGAAAGATATAAAAAAATATTGTATAGGAATGATTGTAACAATCACAGCAGTAATAGTAACAAGTAAGTATATACCACAAACAAACCAAAAAAAGAATTTTATACCAAAAGCTTTATCCGAAAAAGCAATGGTGGAATGTTTAGAAGAAACTCTACCAGCAGCAGAAACCATAACCAAAGAAGAAAAAACAACTAGCCAAGACAAAACTCTAAAAGAAGAAAATTTATTACAAGGTATTTTGGAAACTCAAATTAGTTCTATGAAAGTAATAGAAAAAGCAAATGAAACTGTAACGCAAGAAAAACAAGAAGAAATACAAGATACCCAAGAAGTGGAAAAAGCTGAAACAGGACTTACAACACAAGTTATTACCAACAATCCACTAAAAGAAAGTTATAATACACAAATACGGTAAGGTAAAAATAAAAAACGAGACAGAATATACGCTTACAGAAGAATTATTAACTCCAGATATTACAATTGAGAATAAGAATATTATTTTATTTCATACGCATAGCTGTGAAAGTTATACTTCTAGTGAAAGTTATCCATACACACCAACAGGCACATTTCGAACTACTGACTTAAATTATACAGTAACAAGAGTAGGAACGGAATTAGAAAATCAATTAAAACAATATAATTATAATGTAGTACATGATACTTCTTACCATGATTATCCAGCTTATAATGGCTCTTATACGCGTTCTTTAGCAACTGTAGAAAATCTGTTAAAACAAACACCAGCTGATATTATAATAGATGTTCATCGAGATGCTATTGGTAGTAGAAGCGATTATGCTCCTATTGTTAAAATAGGGCAAACAGATGTGGCAGCTCAAATTATGTTTGTAATTCGGAACAAATAATGGAGGGTTATGGCATCCAAATTGGAATCAAAATTTAAAATTTGCTATTAAAATACAAGAAAAAGCAGAAGAATTATATCCAGGGTTATTTAAACCAATTATGCTTACACAATCTAGATACAATCAACACACAGGAAAATATGCTAGTATTATAGAAGTAGGAGCAACTGGAAATACATTAGAGCAATGTTTAACCAGTATGAAATATTTAGCAAAAGTAATGCAAGAAGTAATACAATAGAGTTATTAAAAAAATTCAAGTAAAAGCTTGAATTTTTTTCAAGCTTTTTATATAATAAATTCGTTAAAATAAAACGAGGAGGATTACAAAAAATTATGTCAGGATTAAAATTAGATTTAAAAAATAGTGGAATTGAACTAAAAAGTATTTTAGAATATAAAGAACAAGTAGAAAATATACACAAAGATTTGCATAGAAGAGCAAATTTAGAAAACGATTTTGTAGGGTGGCTTGAATTACCAACTAATTATGATAAAAAAGAATTTGAAAGAATTCAAAAAGCAGCTAAGAAAATTAAAAAAGAATCTGATATTTTAGTAGTTATTCGGAATAGGAGGATCTTACCTAGGAGCAAGAGCAGTAATAGAGGCATTAACAAGTTCTTTTTATAATATGCTTCCAGAAAAACAAAGAAAACATCCACAAATTTTATATGTAGGAAATAACTTAAGCCCAAATTATGTCAATGAATTAATTGATTATATTGGAAACCAGGATTTTTCTGTTAATGTTATATCAAAATCAGGAACAACTACAGAGCCAGCAATTGCTTTTAGAATTTTTAGAGAAATGTTAGAAAATAAATATGGTATTGATGAAGCAAGAAGTAGAATTTATGCAACAACTGATAAAGAAAAAGGAGCTCTAAAAACATTAGCAGATAATGAAGGATATGAACAATTTGTTGTACCAGACAATGTAGGAGGAAGGTATTCTGTCCTAACAGCAGTAGGATTACTTCCTATTGCTGTAGCAGGTATTGATATTGAAAAATTAATGGAAGGAGCAAGGATTGGAGAACAAAGATACAACGATCCAGATTTAAAATATAATGAATGCTATCAATATGCAGTAGCAAGGAATATTTTATATAAATTATATAAAAACATCGAAATATTAGTTAACTATGAACCTAAAATGCATTATTTTACAGAATGGTGGAAACAATTATTTGGAGAAAGTGAAGGAAAAGAACAAAAAGGAATTTTCCCAGCAGGAGTAGACTTTACAACAGACTTACATTCTATGGGACAGTATATTCAAGAAGGAAAAAGAAATTTGTTTGAAACAGTACTTTCTATTGAAAATTCAAAAACAAACATTACTATTCATCCAGATGAAGATAATTTAGATGGATTAAATTATTTAGCAGGGAAAGAGTTAGATTACGTAAACAAAAAAGCAATGGAAGGTACAATAAAAGCACATGTAAAAGGAGATGTTCCTAATATTTTAATTAAGATGAATCGATTAGATGAAAAAAATTTAGGAGAATTAATCTATTTCTTTGAAAAAGCATGTGCCATGTCAGGAACGTTATTAGGAGTTAATCCATTTAACCAACCAGGAGTTGAAGAATACAAAAAGAATATGTTTAAATTATTAGAAAAACCTGGTTATTAAAAGAAATAAAATTGTCAAAAGATAATTTACTTTTGGCAATTTCATTTTTGGGAAAAAATAAAATCAAGAAAAAAGAAGGAAGAAAAATGATATATCAAGAAAATTTTAAAATAGGCTTAAAAGACATAGGAATTAAAAATGAAGTAACTAATATAGCACTATTAGAATATTTAGAAGATGTTGCTGCGTATCATTCAGATAGTGTAGGATATGGTATTAATTCACAAAAGGAAACAAAGGTAAGCTGGATTTTATTAAATTGGAAATTGAAAGTAATAAAAAGACCTAAATATGGACAAATTTTAACCATTCGTACTTGGTCAAGGAAAATAGTAAAATGTTGTGCTTATCGTGATTTTGAAATTTATGATGAAAATCATAATTTATGTGTTATAGCAACTTCAAAATGGTTACTTATAAGTAGCCTAACAGGGAAAATTGCAAAAGTGGAAGAAACTATGGCAAATCGATATGAATCAGAGACAGAAAAAAGTGTATTTCAAGAAGCAATTACAGAAAAATTAAAAGAACCAAAAAATTATAAAAATAGTATAATATACAATGTAAAAAGGAAAGATATAGATATTATTGGTCATATGCATAATTTATACTATTTAGATTTAGCTTATGAAGTTTTGCCAGAAGAAGTTTATAAGCAAAGACCTTTTAATGAGGTAGAAATTATGTACAAAAGAGAAATAAAATTAGGCGATACAGTTATTGGAAAATATAGCTATGAAAATGACAAACATATTGTGGTAATTCAAAGTCAAGATGAAAAAACTTTGCATGCTATTTTAGAACTAAAAAAATAATCAAGAAAATAGTTAAAAAATGTTGAATTTTGGAAATAGAGTATGTTATAATAAGCTTTGGGTTTTAAATTAAGGGAGGAATAAAAATGAAAAAAAATTTAAGAAAGACAAAGATTGTTGGAACCATAGGACCAGCTAGTGAACACAAATTAAAGGAATTATTTGAGGCAGGATTAAATGTAACAAGAATAAATTATTCTCACGGAAGTTGGGAAGAGCAATCAGAAAAAACAGAAGAAATTCTTAGATTAAGAAAAGAGCTAGACTTGCCAATTGCTTTATTATTAGATATGCAAGGACCAGAAATTAGAACAGGTATGTTAGTGACTGGAAAAAATGAAAAAATTCAATTAGAAGATGGACAAAAATTTACTTTAGTAAATGAAGATATTATTGGAGATAAAGATAGAGTATCTGTAACTTACAAAGAATTATATAAAGATGTAAAACCAGGATCTAAAGTATTAATTGATGATGGAGCTATCGAATTAGTAGTTGATGAAATTGCTGACAAAGATATTGTATGTACCGTTGTACATGGAAATGGATTAGGAAGTAGAAAAACGATTAATTTACCAGGAACAGCAGTACGTTTACCAGCTTTAAAAGAAAAAGACATCAACGATTTAAAAACAGCTTGTGAGCATGATTATGATTATGTAGCTATGTCATTTACTAGAAATAAAGATGATATAGATCAAGTAAGAAAAGTATTAGATGAAAATGGTGGAAAAGATATTAAAATTATCACAAAAGTAGAAAATGTAGAAGGATTAGAACACATGGAAGAAATAGTTGATTCTGCTGATGTTCAAATGATTGCTCGTGGAGATATGGCAACAGAAACTGATTATACAGAGCCACCAGTTATGCAAAAGAAATTCATCAAGTTATGCAATAGAGAAAGCAAACCAGCTATTACAGCAACACAAATGTTAGAAACTATGACATATAATCCATTACCAACAAGGGCAGAAGCAAGTGATGTTGCAAACGCTATTTATGATAGAACAAGTGCTGTTATGTTGTCTGGAGAATGTGCTATGGGTAAATATCCTGTTGAATGTGTAAATACAATGGTAAAGATAGCAAACAGAGTAGAAAATGATATTGATTATTGGAAAAGATTTAAAATAAAAGAAAATATTCATATGGATACATTAGAAGCCAAAATTGCTTATGCAACTTCTGTTATGGCAATGAATTTAGATGCAGATGCTATTGTATGTTATACTCATACAGGTGATTCTGCAAGAAGATTTGCAGGATTAGGTGTTGGTTGCCCAATTTTAGCTATTACAGATAATAGAAGAACCTATAATCAATTGGCAATTGTATGGAATGTAACACCAATTTATGTAGAAACTAAAGAAGTTATTGATGACATTATAGAAGAAGGAATTGATAAATTAAAACAACGAGGAATTTTAGAAAAAGGTGATATGGTAGTTGTTTCTGGAGGAGCTAAATGGTTAGCATCTGCAGAAGATAGTAAAACAATTGGTGGAATTGCAAAAATATAGTAAGAAAGGTCAATTAAGTTTGACCTTTCTTTAAAATTTATGATATACTATAAATATTAAGAAAAGGAGAGAAAAGCAAATGCCAAAACCAATTGTAGCGATTATTCGGAAAACCTAATGTAGGAAAATCCACCTTTTTTAATTATTTAGTTGGTAGTAGAATATCTATTGTACAAGATACACCAGGTGTTACAAGAGACAGAATTTATGCCGAGACTAATTGGAGAGGAAGAACCTTTACATTGATTGATACAGGGGGAATTGAACCAGAATCGGGAGATGTAATATTATCTCAAATGAGAGAGCAAGCTAACCTTGCTATTTCCATGGCAGATGTAATTGTATTTTTAACTGATATTAGACAAGGAATAACGGCAGCAGATAGAGAAATTGCTATTATGTTAAAAAAATCTGGGAAACCAATTGTATTAGTATGCAATAAAGCAGATAATTTTGAAAAAGATAGACAAGAGGTATATGAATTTTATAATTTAGGTATGGGAGAACCTTATCCAATTTCTAGCACGAATGCAATTGGAATTGGAGATGTTTTAGACAAAATCTATGAAAGTTTTCCAATTAAAACAGAAGATGAAGAAGAAAATGATAAAATTAAAGTAGCACTTATTCGGAAAGCCCAATGTAGGAAAATCTTCTTTGTTAAATAAAATTCTAGGAGAAAATAGGAGTATTGTAAGCAATATACCAGGAACCACACGTGATGCTATTGATACTGAATTTGAAAAAGAAAACAAAAAATACGTTTTTATTGATACAGCAGGAATTCGAAGAAAAAGTAAAACAAAAGAATCTATTGAAAAATTTAGTATTATGAGAACATTACTTGCCATTGAAAGAGCAGATGTCTGTTTAATGTTAATTGATGCTACAGAACGGTGTTACAGATCAAGATACAAAAATAGCAGGAGAAGCACATGAAGCAGGAAAAGGAGTTATAATCGTTGTTAATAAATGGGATGCTATTGAAAAGGAAACAGGAACTTTAGAAAATTACAAAAAAGATATCTATGAAAAATTAAAGTATTTATCTTATGCTCCCATGTTGTTTATATCAGCTAAAACAGGGCAAAGAGTTGACAAATTATTTGAATTAATTCAAAAAGTAGCTAAACAAAATGCTATGAGAATTTCTACTTCTATTTTAAATCAAACTATAAATGAAGCAATTGCATTGGTACAGCCACCAACTGACAAAGGAAAAAGATTAAAAATCTATTATGGCACGCAAGCATCTACCAAGCCACCTACATTTATTATTTTTGTTAACAACAAAGAATTGTTTCACTTTTCTTATGAGAGATATTTAGTAAATCAAATTAGAAAAGAATTTGGATTAGAAGGAACACCAGTTAGAATTATCATAAGAGAAAAAAATGAAAAAGAACTATAAAGGAGGAAAAAACAATGGTTTTATATATTATAATGGCATTGATTGGATATTGTATTGGAAGTGTTAATTTTTCAGTTATTATCAGTAAAAAAATGGCAGGATTTGATGTAAGAGAAAAAGGAAGTGGAAATGCTGGAGCAACTAATATGCTACGTAGTGTAGGTAAAAAAGCAGCAATAATTACTTTATTATGTGATATTTTGAAAGGAGTAGTAACTATTATAATTTCTATTATAATGGGCAATATTATAAAAAATTCTAATCAAGAATTATTACTTCAGGTTGCTGGAATTTCTGTAGTATTAGGGCACACTTTTCCTATTTTCTTCGGATTTAAAGGAGGAAAAGGAGTAGCTACTTCACTAGGTATTCTTTTAATGAGCAATTGGAAAATAGGATTAATTTGTTTGGTATTTGCATTAGCACTCATGTTACTTACACGAATGGTATCTTTGGGATCTTGTGCAGCAGCTGTATTATTCCCTGTGTTAACGTTATTTATTAATGATAGTTATACAGTACTTACAAATGGAAAAAGTGGAAGCACTTATTTTATTTATAGTGTCATTTTAGCATTTATTGTCTTATATAATCATAGAAGTAATATAAAAAGATTATTAAATGGAACAGAAAATCGATTAAGTTTTAAAAAATAGGAGATAGAAGAATGAAAAAAATAGCAATTGTAGGAAGTGGAAGTTGGGGAGTAGCCCTGGCTATTCATTTAGCAAAACTTGGAAATGAAATAAAAATATGGTCTTTTGATGCAGAAGAAAAAAGATTAATTAATGAAGAGAGAAAATGCAAATTCTTACCAGAAATTGTTATAAAAGATAATATTACTTGTTCAAATGAGTTGTCAGAGGTAATACAAGATGCGGAATTTATTTTACATGTAACACCATCGAAATTTACAAGGGAAACTTTTAAAAAATATAAAGCATATGTTGGAGATAAGCCAATTATCATTTGTGCGAAAGGATTTGAAAAAGAAACTTTAAAAACACTAGATGAAGTAATATTAGAAGAATTACCAACTGCTAAAGTAGGTGTTTTATCTGGACCAAGTCATGCAGAGGAAGTTTCTGTAGCCATGCCAACTGTATTAGTGATAGCTTCTAGATATGAAGAAATTTTAAAAATAGTACAAGATACATTTATGTGTGAGCAAATGAGAATTTATACTTCTAAAGATGTAAAAGGAGTAGAACTAGGAGGAGCTTTAAAAAATATTGTTGCTTTTTGTGCAGGAGTAGCAGCAGGAATAGGATTAGGTGATAATAGTTTTGCAGCTTTAATTACAAGAGGATTAACAGAAATAACAAGATTAGGTGTAGCATTAGGGGGAGAAAAAGAAACTTTTTATGGGTTAAGTGGACTTCGGTGATTTAATTGTAACTTGTTTGAGTGAGCATAGTAGAAATCGAAAAGCAGGGAAATTAATTGGCCAAGGAAAATCGCTAGAAGAAGCAAAAAAAGAAATCGGAATGGTAATAGAAAGTATTGATAATATTGATGTAGCATATAAATTAAGTAAAATACATGGTATTGATATGCCAATTGTGGAAACAGTATATCAAGTAATTTATGAAAATTTGCAACCACGGTGAAGCAGTTAAAAAATTAATGACAAGAGATAAAAAAAGTGAATAATTCTAAAATAAAAATCAAATAATAAAATTAAAAATAAGAAGGAGAGATAAAAATGGAATTTTTTGATAAATTAGGAAAAAAAGCATCTGAGGCTTATAAAGTAACAGCAGATAAGACAGGCAAGATAGCAAAAGAGACAAAATTAAAATTTAAAATAGGAGAATTAAGAACACAAATCAATGATCTTTATGAAGAAATTGGAAAAAAAGTTTATGAAAAACATGTAAGAGAAGAAGAAATTAGTATTAAGAAAGATTTAGAAGAACAATGTACTAAAATTGATGTCTTAAGTGATGAAATTGATGATTTATTAAAACAATGTTTAGCATTAAAAGATAAAAAACAATGCCAGAAATGTTACAAAGAAATTGATAAGGAAGATAAATTTTGTCCAAATTGTGGAGAAAGACAAAACAATGAACCAGCAAAAGAAGTAGAAATATTAGATAATTTAAAAAATACACAAGTAAAAGAAGATAAAGAAGCACAAAAACAAATTGTCATAGAAGAATTAGAACAAGATATACAAGAAAAAGAGGAAAATCAAGAAGAAAAATCTAATCTAGAAAAAACAGTAGAAATTGAATCTAATGTAGAATCAGAAGAAAATGAAGAAGAATAATAAATAGGAGAGTAAAAATTGAAAATTGTAGTACAAAGAGTAAAAAGTGCACAAGTAGAAGTAGAAGGAAAAGTTGTAGGGAAAATAGAAAAAGGTTTTTTAGTATTATTAGGTATTACTCATACAGATACTAAAGAACAAGCAGATTATCTAGTTAAAAAATTGTGTAATTTAAGAGTATTTACTGATGAAAATGATAAAATGAATTTAGCCTTAAAAGATGTTAAAGGCAAATTATTAATTGTATCTCAATTTACTTTATATGCAGATTGCTCGCAAGGTAATAGACCTTCTTTTATTCAAGCAGCTAAACCAGAACAAGCAAATGATTTATATGAATATTTTTGCCTTGCATGTCAAAATAATGGAATACAGGTAGAAAAAGGAGTGTTTGGTGCTCATATGCAAGTTCAACTTTTAAATGATGGACCAGTTACTATAGTAATGGAAAAATAATTTTAGAAGGAATTTCTAATAAGGAAATCTTTCATAGAGATATTTAATAATATAATCAGCATTTTCTTGTGTAATATGAATAAATACATTTTTATCTAAACAAACCCACATACTTAAAATATAATCATCACAATTATCAATAAAGGTACCAATGATTTCTGCCAATTCAATTGGATTGGCATATTTTTTTTGCCAATTGGAACTATTTTCTAAATCTAAATGAGTATTATAAAATTTACTTAAAAATCTGTTTAATTCACCTTTTTTTTTACTATATAAATTAACTGTCGCAACCATAAAAATCTCCTTAATATAATCTTTTATTAGTATAAAAAATATGATAAATTTTATACTTAGAATAAATAAAAAGAAAAATGTAAATAATAGAAAAAATAGAAAATTAGGGAGGTTTAAAATTTGAAAAAATTTAAAACAATAGCTTATATTATTTTGTTTGTTATTATCATTGTATTGTCACTTTCTATTTATACAAATGCTAGTAAAAATAATGAAGAAAGTCAAAAACAAAAGGCTCTTTCAGAAATTCAATTCGTTGAATCTAAATTTATCAACTTATTTAATACTATTAATAATATTGAATATAAAAATTATACAATTTCAACAGGAGATCTTTCTAAAGAAACAACAGAAAAATCATCAAGTGATGAGTCGTCACAAGGAGCAAGTAAGCAAGAAGCATCATCTGGTGGTGGGGCTTCAGGAGGAAGCGAAAATAGTTCATCAGGAGGAGGAGCAGGAGGAGGAAGTTCTTCAGGTGGTGGAGGAGCAAGTTCAGAATCATCTAGTCAGCAAGAACAAGGAGATAATAAAAAATTTGATTTAAAATCAACAGGAGTGTTAACCAATACAGAAGATATTAATTGGGATAGTATAAAGACTGAAACAGAAAATTTATATACTTCACTGCCATCTATTACAATTGACCTATATCAGTTAAATATAAATCAACAAGATATGTTATCATTTAATCGAGAATATGATACACTAACCACTTATGTGAAAGAAGAAAAAAAGGAAGAAACATTGGCTCAATTAGCTAAATTATATGACTATTTACCAAAATTTTTAAAAAGTTCTGGTCAAGATGAATTCTATACAAACTTAATAGAAACAAAATCAAATATATTAAAAGGGTATGCTAAATTAGATAGCAATAATTGGGAAGAGATTGCAAAAGACATTCAAAATGCAATTCAGGTTTATAGCAATTTATTAACAAAAACAGATATAGAACCAAGAAAACAATATAGTATTAATAAAATTTATATAATGTTAAACGAATTACAAAGCGCTACTAATCAAAAAGATGTTACGATATTTTTAATTAAATATAAAAATTTATTAGAAGAAATGAATAATATGTAAAGACAAAGTAAATATTGCAAAATTTAAAAAAAAGAATTAAAATATAAAAAAAGATGCAAAAGGAGTATGTATATGCTAGAACTTAAAAATATCAAAAAAGTATATATAACAGGAGATGAAAAAGTAGAGGCATTAAAAGGTGTTTCTTTAAAATTTAGAGAATCAGAGTTTGTTTCTATTTTAGGTCAAAGTGGTTGTGGAAAAACGACTTTGTTAAATATTATGGGAGGACTAGACAGATACACATCAGGAGATCTTATTATTAATGGAAAATCCACCAAAAAATTTAAGGATAGAGATTGGGATGCTTATAGAAATTATAAAGTAGGGTTTATTTTCCAAAGTTATAATTTAATAAGTCATCAAACTATATTATCAAATGTAGAACTTGCTTTGACAATAGGAGGAATTTCAAAAAAAGAGCGTAAACAAAGAGCTATAAAGGCATTAGAAGAAGTGGGATTAAAAGATCATATCAATAAAAAGCCTAATCAATTATCTGGTGGACAAATGCAAAGAGTGGCAATAGCAAGAGCATTAGTAAATAATCCTGATATTATTTTAGCAGATGAACCTACTGGCGCTTTAGATACAAAAACAAGTGTGCAAATTATGGAAATACTTAAAGAAATAGCAAAAGAAAAATTAATTATAATGGTAACTCATAATCCAGAACTTGCTGAAAAATATTCAAGTAGAATTATTAGAATTTTAGATGGAATTATTACAGAAGATTCAAATCCTATCATACAGAATGAAAATGAAAATCAAAAAGAAGAAATTACAGGTAAAATAGGAAGAACATCTATGAAACTATGGACAGCTTTTAGATTAAGCCTAAATAACTTACTAACTAAAAAGGGAAGAACTATTTTAGTTTCTTTTGCAGGATCAATAGGAATAATTGGAATTGCATTGGTTCAAGCAATATCAAATGGATTTCAAGGATATGTAGATAGCATACAAGAAGATACTTTAACGTCCTATCCGCTTACTGTTATGCAAGAAAGTACAGACATGGCAAGTATTTTACTTTCAATGACATCAGAAGATAGCCAAGAAAGTAAAACAGGTCAAGTAAAAGAAAAACAATATATTTCTAATTTACTATCTGCTTTAAGTACTAATGACTTAAAAAGTTTTAGTAAATATCTAGAAAATAATGATGAACAAGTAAAGAAAAATGTAACATCAATAGAATATTCATATAGTGTTGAACCAATGATTTATACTATAGATGCAACTAATGCCATAGCAAAAGTAAATCCAAGTAATTTATTTAACTCAACTCAAAGTAGTATGATGAGTTCTTTTGGATCAACAGTCTATTCTAAAATGATAAACAATAAAGAAATTATAAATAATTCTTATGATATATTAGCAGGTCATTTGCCTGAAAAATATGATGAAATGATGATTGTTTTATCTGAACCAAATACGATTTCAGATTTACTTGTTTATTCTTTAGGTTTGAGAGATACAAAAGAGTTATCTAATATTGTAACAAAAATAATGAATGGTGAAACAGTAGATATAAAAAATGAACCACTTACAATTTCTTATGAAGATTTAATGAATATAGAATTAAAATTAATATTACCAACAGATACATATAAATACAATGAAAAATATAATATTTATGAAGATATGTCCGAAAATAAGGAGCATATGCAAAATTTATATAATAACGCAATTAGATTAAAAATTGTAGGTATTGTTAGTCCAAAAGAAGGAACATCTTCTATGATATTAAACCCAGGAGTTGTTTATACAAACGATTTAATAGATTATATAATTGATTATTCTTCTAATACGGATATTGTACAAAAGCAACTTGCTAATAGTGAAATAGATATATTTTCTGGTTCAAGGTTTGATGAAAAAAAAGATGAATTAGGATTAGATTTTAAAGATTTTATTAATATTGATACTAAAACTCTTGAAAGTGCATTTAATATAAAAATTGATCAAAAACAATTAGAAAAACAAACACAAAATTATATGACAGATATTAATAATTCTATTACAACAGATACAGAACCAGCTAGAAAAGCTTTTTCAGATAATTTAATTACTTTGTCAAATGGAATGTTTAATAGTATAAATGGAGAAATTGATGTAACTCAAATAGAAGAAATTGTTTCTAATTATTTAGGACAATATGAAGCATCACAAATATTATCTTCACTTGAAAGCAAGTATGTGATTCCAAAAGATACTTTCAAAACGGCATATTCAGGAATATTGAAAAGCCTATTACAGGTATATATAACGACTTATCGTACTATGTCACAGTTTATTCCACAGGATAATAATAATACTACTACACAGAGCTCTACAACAGAGGATAATAGTCAAGAAGAAAAAAATAATAATAGCGTTATAGTAGATAAGCAAATAGTTTCAACTGTTATTTCTAGTTTTACAAGTAGTCAAGCAATTCAACAAACAGAGACTGCCATGGCAAAAGCAATGACAGAAGCGGTTATGAAAAAGACAGTTCTAACAAAAGTTGGAGAACTTACATCTAATTTAACAAATCATTTTGCATCAGCATTTAAAGTAGATCAAGATAAAATTGCGGGAGCTTTTCAAGTTAATATTACAGAAGAAGAAATAACAAGAATTATTACTTCTATGATGTCAGGAGAAGATAAAACAGCAAAAACAAATTTAACTTTGCTTGGTTATCAAGATAGAGAAGAACCTACTTATATGTCATTTTATTTTGATAGTTTTGATGGAAAAGAAAATTTTATTAAATTTATAGATGATTATAATACAGATATGGAACAACAAAACCAAGAAGATAAGGTAATTCATTATACAGATACAACAGGAATTCTTATGAGTTCTGTAAAAACAATAGTAAATGCAGTAACTTATGTTTTGATTGCATTTATATCTATTTCACTTATAGTATCATCAATTATGATTGGTATTATAACTTACATTTCTGTCTATGAAAGAACAAAGGAAATAGGAATATTAAGAGCTATGGGTGCATCAAAGCGAAATATATCTTCCATTTTCAATGCAGAAACTTTTATAATTGGACTATTATCAGGAAGTTTTGGAATTGGAATTTCATATGCTTTAATACCTATAATTAATACTGTACTACACAATTTTACAGGAAATATACCATTAACTGTAACTCTTTATTTTAACAATGCATTTATATTAGTAGTATTAAGTATAGTTCTTACTATAATTGGTGGATTGATACCAGCTAGAGCAGCGTCTAAAAAAGATCCAGTTATTGCTTTAAGGACAGATTAAATTATATAAAAAAGGTAATACTTGTTTTTTCTTAAAAATTAAGATATAATAAAAAATAGAGTAAATTGAATAGTCGCTGGTAAATTTCGAAAGAAATTACGAGAGGAAAGTCCGGGCTCCATAGAGCAAAGATGCTAGATAACGTCTAGTGAGGGTGACCTTAAGGAAAGTGCAACAGAAAATAACCGCCTAAATTTTAGGTAAGGGTGAAAAGGCGAGGTAAGAGCTCACCGCTACTATGGTGACATAGTAGGACAGTGTAAACCCCATCTGGAGCAACACCTTGAAAAGAAGATAAAACCTGCTCGGTGCCTTCTAAATTCTTGCGTGGCTTGAGATATATAGCAATATATATCCTAGATAAATGACTATTTTAAAAGACAGAACCCGGCTTATAGATTTACTCTTTTTTTTATGCTGTTTTTTTGACAAAAATCTACTTTCGATATATAATGCAAGTGAAGAAAAAAAGGAGTGAACTTGTTATGAAAAGGATTGATTTTTTAGCAACAGATGGTGTAATTTTAAATGGTTTACTTTATGAAGGAAAAGAAAGAACACAAGATGTTTTATTGGCTATACATGGTATGTCTAGCAATTGCTTTAAAAAAAGAGATCAAGTAGTTGCCAACCGAGCTAATGAAAATAATATAGATTATTTTTGTTTTAACAATAGAGGAAGTGAACTCGTTAAATATATTTCCAAAGATATTGAAGGGAAAAAAGAAAAAATAATAGCAGGAACTTCTTATGAGGATGTTTTAGAAAGTTATGAGGATATCGTAGGTGCAATATTAAAATTAAAAGAATTAGGCTATCAAAATATTTATTTACTAGGACATAGTTTAGGATGTACTAAAATTGTATACACATATTCTGAATTAAAAGAAGAAGAAAGTCAAGATTTATTGCAAAATATCAAAGGAATTTTCCTACTTTCTTTAATTGATATTCCAAAAGCGATAGAAGTTTATTTAGGAGAAAATTTTGAAAACTATTTGGAACTTGCTATAAAAAAGCATGAAGAAGGAAAAGATATGGAACTTATGCCAAAGGATGCTTTTATTCATCCAATTAGTGTAAAAACTTTTTTACGTTATAGCAAAAATAATCAAGAAATTGATTTTGCAAGTTATGGAGAAGACGAACAGTTAAAAAAATTAAATGATATAACAGTTCCATTATTTATGAGATGGGGAAATAAAAAAGAAATGATTTTACAAGAGGCTGGAAATTTGACATCTATGTTAAATAACATAATTACTAATCCCAAAAAAGATATTGCTTATATTGATGGAGCAGATCATAGCTACACTGGAAAAGAAGAAATTTTAGCAGAACAAATCATAGAATTTATAATGAAAATATAGAATTAAAAAATAAAATTACTAATAAATAAACAAAGGAGAAGAATACAAATGAACGAGCAAAATTTAATACAAGCTAGAAAACAAAATATGAAAGTATATTCTCTTTATCGAGCAATATCTTTAGATTTAATATTTTATTATTCAATAGAATTTCTATTTTTGACACAGGTGAAATGCATTAGCCCATCTGAGGTTGTTTTAGGTACTTCTTTTTATTCTATGTTTATGATATTCTTTCAAATACCAGCTAGTATGATAGTAGATAGGATAGGAACAAGAAAATGTACCATTTTAGCAAATGCCCTAAATAGTTTATTTGTTTTATTGATTTTATGCTGTGATAATTTCATGACTTTAATTTTTGCCCAATTTATTAGTAGTTTGTGTTTTTCATTAAAAGACATATCAGATCCTGCTTTACTAAAATATTCTATTCCAAATTCAAAAAAACAAGGTGAAATATTTTCTAAAATAGAAGGCAAAGGATATAAGAACTATTTTTTACTAAATGCTTTTAGTGGGATTTGTTGTGGATTTTTGTATATGATAAATCCTTATATTCCAATGATAGTAAGTTTAGGTATTACTATTTTATCAACAGTAATATCAATTGGTTTCCAAGACATTCCAGAAGGAAAAAATGAGAAGCAAACTGCTAAACAATATTTACAAGAAATAGTAACAGGTGTCAAATTTATTACAAAATCAGAAAGGTTAAGAAGTCTATTTTTATATAGTGGAATTGCATGGGGAATTTTTTCTTTGATGTCAACGTATAGATCTAGTTTATTAGTAGATATAGGAGTTCCAGTGCAAATTATTACAATTATCTGTGCACTAGGATCAATGGCTGCTTCAATAGGTTCAAAAAAACAAATAGAATTCCATAATCGTTTTCGAAATAAAACTTTATCTATGATTTTGTATATAACAATGATTTCTATTTTTATTATAGGTATAATGGGTATTCTTAATTTTGGCTATGAAATAAGCTTGTTTATTGTAGTATGTGCATTTTCATGTATCTATTTTGCAAAAGGTGTAAACGAAGTAATTACCAAAAGATATTTAGGAAATTTTGTAAGTAATAAAATATTAACACAAATTTATGCTGTAAATGCTATTAGTAGAAATATATTTAGAGCAATTATAGGTTTTGTTGGTTCATATTTACTTAGTATAACTAATACTGCCAATAGTATGATTGTTATTGCAATTCTATTATTTATTACGATTTTAGGATTGGTTAGCTATATGAAAACAAGACTTGGTAAAAAACCAGAAGAATATGATGAAAAAGAAATTTTTTATAAAAAGGAGTGGGATAAATAGAAGATGAAAAAAAAGAAAATAAATTTTAAAATTGGAATAATAGTAGTTATTTTAATTGTAATCGTAGTTTTAGGAGTTATTTTTATACAAAACATACAAAATGAAAATAAAGTAAAACAAACTTTAATAGATTTTATTTCACAAATTAATGAAAAAAATTATGAAGCTATGTATGAAAAAGTAATAGATATAAATATGAGTAAAGAAGACTTTATTTCACGTAATAAAAATATTTATGAAGGTATTGATAGCCAGAATATTCAAATTGAGATTCAAAAAGTAGAAAAGAAAAACGAAGAATATCGGAGTTTGGTATCATCAAAAAATGTTTACAGCAGCAGGAGAAGTAGAATTTGATAATCAAACAAAATTAAAGAAAGAAGGAAAAGAATACAAGATACAATGGTCTTCTAGTTTTATTTTTCCTAATTTAGAGAACAATCAAAAAGTAAGAATTTCTACTATTAAAGCAAAAAGAGGGGATATTTTAGATCGAAATGATCAAAAATTAGCAACAGATGGAACTATTTTATCTTGTGGAATTGTTCCTCGGAAAATTAGGAACTAATAAAGAAACAAGTATTCAAAAAATAGCTGAATTAACAGGAGTATCAGTTGAATATATTGAAGAACAATTAAAAGCGTCTTGGGTAAAAGAAGATACATTTGTTCCGATTAAAAAAATAGCACAATCAAATACTTCTTTAAAAGAAGCTTTACTTCAAATACCAGGTATTCTAATCAATAAAGAATTAGGAAGAGAATATCAATTAGGTAAAGAAGCAGCTCATTTAATTGGTTATGTACAATCTATTAATGCAGAAGAACTAGAGGCTAATCAAAACAAGGGATATAGTACAGCAAGTATAATTGGAAAATCTGGACTGGAGAAGGCTTATGAAGAAACATTAAGAGGAATTGACGGTTCTGAAATTTATATTACAGACGAAAAAGGAAATAGAATTAGCGAAATTGTAAAACAAGATAAAAAAGATGGACAAGATGTAAAACTAACGATTGATAGTAATTTGCAAACAAAATTATATGAACAAATGAAAAACGATAAAGGATTTTTTGTTGTCATGAATCCAAAAACAGGAGAATTATTAGCATTAGTAAGTACACCAACTTATGATTCAAATGATTTTGTAGTTGGAATGACAAATGAACAATGGAAAGCATTAAATGATAATAAAGATAAACCACTATATAATCGATTTATACAAAAATATTGCCCAGGATCAACTTTTAAACCAATTACAGGAGCAATTCGGACTAACAACTGGTAAAATAAATGCACAAGAAGATTTTGCCTATAGTGGTACAAGTTGGCAAAAAGATGATTCATGGGGAAATTATAAAATTACTACGTTAACTGCGTATAGTGGAACAAAAAATTTATTAAATGCGATGATTCATTCTGATAATATTTATTTTGCTAGAGCAAGTTTGCAAATAGGGGCTAATACTTTTACAGAAAATTTAAATAAATTAGGGTTTAATGAAACAATAGAATTTCCAATTAGTTTAGCAAAGTCCCAATATGCAAACCAAAATGGTGATAAGATAGAAGGAGAATCTAAATTAGCAGATTCGGGATATGGACAAGGAAGTATTTTAGTAAATCCAATTCATATGGCTTCTATTTATTCTGCTTTTGCCAATTCAGGTAACATGATAAAACCTTATATTGAATATGATAATGACAAAGCAACAAACCAAAAAGGAGATATTTTAAAGCAAGCAGTTTTTTCAGAAGAAGCAGCCAATACCATTAAAGAAGCTTTAATTCAGGTAGTAGAAAATAAAGAAGGAACAGCTAATGACATGAAAATAACAGGAACTACAATAGCAGGAAAAACAGGAACAGCAGAATTAAAAACTTCTAGTGAAGACACACAAAGTGGAACATTAGGATGGTTTAATTGCTTTACTATTAATAGTTCAGATAAAAAAGATATATTAATTGTTAGTATGGTAGAAAATCAACAAAATAATCAAGCAGGAGGAAGTCATTATCTAATCCGAAAAATTAGGACTTTATTTTAAAGTAAAATATTTGGTATAGACTTTTTAAAACTTATTAGGTATAATAAAAATTAGAGAAGGAAGTATAAAAAAATGGAAAGAGAAAGTATATTAAATAAAACAGTTTACGATTTTTCACAAAAAATTGAAATATTACAAAGTATTATGATAGGAATAATAGCATTTTTAGTGCCAACTTTTTTAGCACAATTTATTCAAATTGTATTTGGAACACAAAGCATAGTAACAACGAATTCTCAAATAATAGTTGGTTCAATTGTTAATACAGCATTAATTGTTTCAGCAATGAATATAAAAGGGTGGAAAAAAATTGTAGGAATTGTTACAATGCCAAGTATATCTACTATTGTAAGTGGTTATGTATTTAAAACAGCATCAGTTTATATGGTTTATATGATACCAGCAATTTGGCTAGGCAATTTCGCTCTTATTTATGCTTATAAGCGACTTATGATAGAAAAAAATAAGAATTACTTTTTAGCAGGAATTATAGGTATTATAGTAAAAGTATTTATAATTTTTGGTTGTTTTCAATTATTAAATATATTTGGTATTTTCCCAACGAAATTAATTAGTAATTTACAAGTAGCAATGGGATTTACTCAATTGGTAACAGCAACTATAGGAATGTTAATTTCTTTTGTAATTTATCAAATAGAAAAAAGAAAATGTGCTAAATAAATGGAAAAATAATGGTAGAATTATTGGAGGTTGCATAAAATGTATGAAAGAAACGTTATTGTTTTAGAAAGATATATCGAAAAAGTACTTGGCTTAAACAAAACATACAATGCAAGGAAGAATAGTGAGGATTATCAAGAAGTAGTTGAAAAAATTGAGAAATATCAAGAAATGACGAAAAAAGACCTAGAGATGATACAAGATTTTGATGATACTGCTAAAAAAATAGGGCAAATCCAACAAGAGGAAGAAAAACTATATCAGTTAAATCGAAAATTAGAAGACGATCGAGATAGATTGTTTAAAGATTTAGGAGAAGATGCTAAAGTTTTAGAGGGGAAATTAGAAAAGACAGAAGATTTAATCGATAAAAATAACGTACAACTAAAAAAGATGAGACAAGAATTTATTCAGTATTTAGGCGATTTTTCTCGGAAAACAAAAAAATAGAAATAAATCAGAAAAAGAAAGGCGATTAAATGAAGCTAATCACATCCAATATATAAAAAAGATTAAAAGTGAATTTGAACAAATTGATCCAAATGATATCGTTAATTTAAAAGAATTTATGACTTCAGAAAAAGAACAGATAAAAAAAGAAGCTTTTGATATTATGATAAAAAATGGAAAAAGTGAAAAAATTGCTTTTAATCAAGATGCGATAAGAATGGCACTTCAGGCTAGGATTGATATTGCACAAGAAGAGGCAGATTGCTATATTGTGATTTATGATAAAATGAAAAAGATATTATTAGAAGCTGATAATGAATTTATTAAGTTAAATAAATACAAAAAAGTATTAAGAGATACTAGTGTAAAATTAGCTTTCTTAAAAGCTGAAAAAGAATATATATTTGGATTTTTAGATTATGAAAGGATGACAGCAATTAGTGGGTCAAAGGCTCATAAAAAAATGATGTTGGAGGCTTGTCAAAACTTTGAAAGAGACCTACTTCAAATTAAAAATTTATACGAATTAATTGTAAGAGAAATTAATAATAAATCAACTAAAAAAGCATATAACGAATTATATAATAAAATGTACTTAAAAAATATTGAGGAAAAAGAAAAGAACTTTGAAAAAGAAGTAAATAACGTAAATATTCAAACAGGAACTGTTATTAATTCAAATTATTGGAGAATAGATGGAATTAAAAATATTTATACTGTTTTTCAAGATGAGGTATCTGAAAAATTTGAAAAGGATTTATCAGAGTACAAAATAGAAGAACCAGAAGAATATGAAGATGAAGACTATGATGATGACTATTATGACGATGAAGAAGAATATGATGATGAATATGATGAAGAAGATGATGAGTACGATGATGACGAATACGACGATGATGATGATGAGTACGATGATGACGAATACGATGAAGAAGAGGATGAGTACGACGATGACGAATATGATGAAGATGATGATGAGTACGACGATGATGAATATGATGAAGATGACGAGTACGATGAAGAAGATGATGAGTACGATGATGACGAATATGATGAAGATGATGATGAATACGACGAAGACGAAGATGATGAAGAAGATGACGATGAAAGTAAACACAAACAGTTAGAAGATAACTTAGATGATATAATTGAAAAAAGTAGAAAAAAAGCTAATAAAAATAACAATAAAGGATTATTTGGAAAATTTTTTAAAAAATAATTCTCATAATAGGAAAATAGACAAAAATATAAAATTTAACGAAAAAATAAAGAAGTGCTAAATTTAGCACTTTTTATTGATTTGCAAACTTTTGCTTTACTGTGTCAATTTTAGTTTGTTCAACATTTTGTGTTTGATACCAACCTTTTTCAGCCATTAAATTATAAAGTTTATTTTGAATATCAAGTGATTCATTTAAAGCATCTTTAAAAGCAGTATGAACTTCAAGAGTTGTTGATTCAATAGTTCCGTGAAGATATAAATCACAAACGCCTTTTATAATCAACAATTCTTTTTCCATTAAATCCTTATCTTCCATAATAACTCTCCTTACAATAAATTTAAAAATTTGTTAAATAATTGAGTATGCTTTTTTTCTAATTCTGTCATATAGCTAGACAAACTAGCATCTTGTAACTGACTAGCTGTTTTTGTGCTACAGGATTTCATAAAATTTTCATGTCCTAGAGCATCTTCAATGTACAAAAGTTCTTTATTTGTCATATATTAATCACCACCTAAAAATAGTATTCCCTTAATTGTTAAATATATACAAAAAGAAATATTGTAACATTTTTATTAATTTTTTATATCATATAAAAAGGAGTGTGTTAAAAATGAAATATGAAATAGCAATAAGAGCGAAAAAATATTTATTTCGATTTGATGAAATATTAAATCAAATGGCAGATAAAATGTTGTCACAAAAGGTAACAGGAAGTATTACAATTGATTTTATTACTTGTATGATACCACACCATCAAGCAGCAATTTATATGTCAGAAAATTTATTATCATATACAAGGTATGAGCCATTACGAAAAATAGCAGATGGAATTATTCAAATGCAAACAAGAGGAATTGAACAAATGAAAGAAATTGCTAGTACTACATATGGATTTTTGAATTATCCAAAAGATGTAAATAATTATATAATGAAATATTTAGAAATTACGAAAAATATGATTGAGAAAATGAAAAATAGTCCAAGATGTATTAATATTAATTTAAATTTTGTAGGAGAAATGATACCACACCATGAAGGAGCTATTTATATGTGTGAAAATTTGCTACAATATAAAATTGACCCAAGGTTAAAACAAGTAGCAGATACTATTATTCAAGAGCAAAGCCAAGGAGTTAAAGAATTAAAAGAAATACAAAGAAACTTATGCCGAAGATGATGAATTAAATTTAAGAGAGGTTTTTATAAAAACCTCTTTTAAAATTGATTTTTTTATGATAAAATAACCATGAAAAATAAAAGAACAAATGACAAGGAGAAAGAATGTACAAAATTGATAAAATTCAGAAAGAAAGCCAAAGAATTTACATTATAGGCCAAGTTATTAGCCTAGTTCTTTATAGCATATTAATTCCTATTATTATTTTTAATTTTACATTAATTATAAAGTCTTTCTTATTTCCAAATGAAACTCCTGATTTTTTTGGATATAAAAGTTTTGTTATTATGTCAGGTAGTATGAAACCAACTATAAATACAGGAGATGCTATTTTAGTAAAAGAAATTTCTGAAGATGAAATTAAGATAAATGATATTGTTTCTTTTTGGCAGGATGGAACTAATGTTACGCATCGAATAATTGATATAACAGAAGAAAACGGAATAAAAAAATATAAGACAAAAGGAGATAATAATCAAACAGCAGATAAAGAAAGCATAACTTATGAGCAAATAGAAGGAAGATATCAATTTAGGATTCCTCAATTTGGAAGAATAATAGAGATTTTAAAGAGCAAAATAACTTGGATAATATTAGTTTTTATAATTATTGTTATTTATGTTTATAAAAAACGAATTGAACAAAAGAAAAGAATAAGAAAAGAAAAAAGAGAACAATATAATAGATAAATTAGGAAAGGAGAATGAAAAAATGGAAAAATCAAAAGTTTATTTTATGAAGGAAATAACACCAGAAAATGTAGTTAACATTTATAAAGTACTTGGAAGAAAATTAGAAGGAAATGTAGCAGTAAAGCTACATTCAGGTGAACAAGGGAATAAAAACTTTATTAGACCAGAAATGGTAAAAGATATAGTTGAATATGTAAATGGAACAGTTGTAGAATGCAATACAGCTTATGAAGGAGCAAGAAATTCAACACAAAAGCATAGAAAATTATTAGAAGAGCATGAGTGGACGAAATATTTTAATGTAGACTTATTAGATGCCGAAGGACCTGACATGGTGCTTCCAATTCCAAATGGAAGAATTATTAAAGAAAATTATGTTGGAAAAAATTTAGCTAATTATGATGCAATGCTAGTATTATCACATTTTAAAGGCCATGCTATGGGAGGATATGGAGGAGCATTAAAACAATTATCAATTGGTTGTAGCTCTTCAGATGGTAAAACTTGGATTCATACAGCAGGAAAAGCAAAACATCAAGAAGAACTTTGGAATAATTTACCAGAGCAAGATAGATTTTTGGAAGCAATGGCTGATGCTGCATCATCTATTGTGGAATATTTTAAAGATAAAATAGTGTTTATTAATATAATGAAAAATATTTCAATTGATTGTGATTGTGACGGAAATGCTGAACCACCATGTATTAAGGATATTGGAATTTTAGCATCCGTAGATCCAGTAGCAATTGATCAAGCTTGTATTGATTTAGTAAAAAATTCAGGAGATCCAGGAATAGAACACTTTTTTGAAAGGGTAAATTCAAGAAATGGAACTCACACAATAGAAGCAGCAGCAGAATTAGGAATTGGAAATAAAGAGTATGAATTAGTAAAATTAGATTAGAAAAAGGAGAGAAAAAAATGATAGAAAAAATAGAAAATTTAAAAAAGCAAAATCATTTTGTAAAAATAATATCATCTACAAAAGCAAAATATATAGTAGGTACAATTTTATTAAGTGGAATAGGTATAGCTTTGCCTAGAATATTCCATGTTTTAGCAGGAGCAAATGCAGGTACTACATTTTTACCAATGCACATAGCGGTTTTAATTGCAGCACTTACATTTGGAATCATAAGTTCAAGTATTGTAGCAGGTAGTTCAATTATATTTAGTTATTTATTAACTGGTATGCCAACACTTGCGAGGTTACCATATATGCTAATAGAACTTGTAATTTATGCAGTTTTATTAAGTATTTTAAATAAGAAATTTAATTCTTATATATCTTTAATTGCTACAATTATTTTAGGTAGACTGTTATATGCAGGAGTATTATTTATTGCAATAAATGGATTAGGATTACCTACTTATGGAATATCAGTAATAGATAGTATTGTTACAGGATTACCAGGTATTGCAATTCAATTAAT
>CANQZU010000014.1 GCA_947628415.1 uncultured Clostridia bacterium
TATCATTTTATAATTTCTATTTCTTTTCTTAAAAAGGTAGAGTATAAATAGCAATGTTTTACCTTTTTTGAATATGATTCTTCTAATGCTTTTTTATATAATGTCAATTGTGGCTTATATTTTTGAATCAATTTTTCTTCATTTTCAACAAAGTCTGTTTTGTAATCTACTAAAATAAGTTCATCCTTTTGATTAATATAATATAAATCTATAATACCTTGTATTAAAATATCATCTTCTACTTCTTTCTCATACAATTCTTTTGCTTTCACAGTAATATAAAATGGTTTTTCTTTATAAATTTCTTTAGCTTGTTTCATCTCTTTCCAGATTTTTGTTTTTGTAAAATCTAAAATAGAATTTAAGTTAATATTTTCTGACTCTTTTTCTGTAATAATTTCATTTTCTACTAAATTTTGAATTAATTTTTTAATAAGTTCCAGATTATATTCCTCTTTAATATCTAATTTTTGTAAGCATAAATGTAATAAAGTTCCTTTTTGTGCAGCAGTTAACTTTTGACTCTTTTCATTTTGTAGAAATTTAGGAGATGGAAATGTAATTTCTAACGGTTCTTGATTACCTTGTTTTATTTGAGTGACAGATGATTTAGTTGGAATTTTAGTAGATAATTCATATTCATATGGCATATTTAAAGAATATTCTAACTCTTGTAGATTTTCTTTGTTTTTTTTGCTTTTTTTAATATTTTCGAATAGATTAATATCTTTATCTTCTAATTCTTTACAAAAATCCAATGTTTCTTTTTTACTATGAACTTTTAATTGTGTGATTTTGGAAATATTATTTTCATCATAAAAATAAGCTAATAAAATCCAATCTATATATTTAATATATTTTTTTACTAATATAGAATTAATTTTTTCTCTTTGCCTTGGATATCTTTCTATTTGTTCAAATATTTTTTTCCTTTGTTCTTCATAATCTTTTGTGATACCTGTAATAACTAATTTCTCTTTTGCTCTTGTTAAAGCAACATATAAAATTCTCATTTCTTCTGCCAAAGTTTCTGTATATACTTTACTTTTAATAGCTATTTTGCTTAATGTATCAAATTGTACTTGTCTTTCATAATTAATATTCTTTGCTCCAATTCCTAAATCTTGATGTAATAGTATATTTTGATTTAAATCCATTAAATTAATTTGTTTTCCAGTACTTGCTAAAAATACTACTGGAAATTCTAATCCTTTACTTTTATGAATACTCATAATGCGAACTACATTATCATTTTCACCAATAATTTTAGCAGCTCCCATATCTCCACTAGTTAATTTTAATTTTTCCACAAAACGTATAAAATAGTATAATCCTTTAAAGCTAGATGTTTCATATTGTTTTGCTCTTTCAAATAACATTCGTAGATTAGCTTGTCTTAAAATTCCATTTGGCATAAGTCCGAACATAATTATAATAACCAGTATCTGAATAAATTTTCCAAATTAATTCATCTAATGATAAATATTCTTGTTCTTTTCTCCATTGCTTTAATTTTTCTAAAAAACTTTCAACTTTTTTTTGCAATGGACTATCTAATGAAATTATTGCTTTTTTCATACATGTATAAAAATCATTTTGTTTATCCATTAAACGTATTTGAATTAATTCGTCATCTGTAAATTTTCCAATATGACTTCTCATTACAGCAACAAGTGGTATGTCTTGCATTGGATTATCAATAATTTTTAATAGACTCATAATCGTTTGAATTTCGATAGAATCTAAGTATTCTTGGGAGCTATCTGAAAATACTGGTATTTTCAGATTTAAAATTTCCTGTTCATAAATAGGTGCTATATTAGTAGTTGTTCTTAATAAAATAACCATATCTTTGTATTGGATATCTCTATATTTTCCCTGTTTTTTATCCCATACTTGATATTTTTCATCAAATAATTTTTTTATTTGGTTTGCTACAAATTTTGCCTCTAATTCTACATCTGCTATATTTTCTTCTTCTATTTTTTCTTCTATTTCTTCTTCATTCTTCTTATCAATTAGATGGATTTCGATTTTTTCATTCTGATTAATTAGAGGGTAGTTTGCTCCTAAATTCAAATATTCTTCTTTTCTATAGTCTATGTCTCCCAACTCTTTGCTCATAATATTTTGAAAAATTATATTAGTAAATTCTATAATATTTTGTTTACTTCTAAAGTTTTTAAATAATTGTATTTTTAAATTATCTCCTGGTTGTTTATTTTCTTTTTTTTGATACATCTCGTATTTATCTAAAAACAGCTTTGGCATAGCTTGTCTAAATTTATAGATGCTTTGCTTTACATCTCCTACCATAAAAATGTTATTGTTTTTAGCTATTGTCTTTAAAATATATTCTTGTACCAAATTACTGTCTTGGTATTCATCAATTGCAATCTCTTCATATTTCTCTTGATATTTTTTTGCAACTTCGTTTGAGTTTAATAAAATAATTAAAGCAAAATGTTCAATGTCACTAAAATCAACTATATTTTTTTCTCTTTTTCGTTTTGAAAATTCTTTCTCAAATTCTATAATTATTTTTTGCAGTTTTAATAAAATCTCATACATTTCATATATATCTTGGTTTGCTTCTTTTGAATCACAAATCAAGATTTTATTCAAAACTTTCGTTAGTTTCTTTTTTATATCATCTCTTACTTGTTTTGCTTCTTTGCTTTTTTCATAATCTTCTTTTTGCTTTGGCCATGTTATAAATTTTAGTTCTCCGTGCTTTTTGATAAGCTGTATCCCAGCTTGTTAAATTATGTTTTAAATTTTCTAGCTGTTCTAAATCTTTTCTAATTGTTTGATAAAATTTTTCTAATGTAATATCAGAAGATAATTCTAGTTCTATCTTTTCCAAAATAGAAATATCATCTCTTAATTCTTCTTCTATTTCTTCCAACAAAATTTTTCCCCATATTGTTTTACTAAAATCTTGTTGCAAACAATCTTTTAAGTTAAACATTTCAATCTTTTCTTCTAACCACTTTAATGGAAATGGATTGCTTTGTATATAGGAATATATTTTTAAAATTAATTCTTTTAATGGTGTATCATCGCGATAACTAGTATAAATATTAATTAGTTTTATAAAATCCTCATTTTCTGTTTCATATTTTTCTTCAAAAATAGACTCTAACACTTCTTGTTTTAGTAATTCTATCTCTGTTGCATCAGCGATTCTAAAGTTTGGAGATAAATTTTCTAGTTCATAAAAATGATTTCTTATTACTTCTAAACAAAACGAATCTATAGTACAAATACTAGCTTTGTTTAATAAAGTGATTTGTCTTTGTAAATTCTTATCTTCTGGTTGCTCTTCTAACTTTCTATAGATGGCATCTAACACTCTTTCTCTCATTTCTGCTGCAGCACTATTTGTGAAAGTAACAACTAATAATTTGTCAATATCAATTTTTTCATCTATTATTTTATGAATAATTCTTTCAACTAGTACCGCTGTTTTTCCGCTTCCGAGCTGCTGCCGCAACTAATATATTAGAATCTTTTTCATAAATGGCATCTTGTTGTTCAGGCGTCCATTCAACTTTACTCATATTTCTATCAATCTCCTTTATTCTTCTACTTCTTCGAATTGACTATTATATAATTCAGCATAAAATCCATTCTTTTCGAGTAATTGTTCATGTGTACCCTGTTCAATAATATCACCATGATTCATAACTAAAATTAAATCTGCATTTCTTATGGTAGATAATCGATGTGCAATAATAAAACTAGTTCTTCCTTTCATTAAATTATCCATTGCATCTTGTATTTGTAACTCTGTTCTTGTATCAATAGAACTTGTTGCTTCATCTAAAATCAATATTTTTGGATCTGTTAAAATAACTCTTGCAATAGTTAATAATTGTTTTTGTCCTGCTGATATATTATTTGACTCTTCGTTTAGAAAAGAATTATATCCTTTTGGCAATGTTTTTATAAAATGATGAACATGAGCTGCTTTGGCAGCTTGAATTACTTCCGTTTGTGTTGCTTCTTCCCTGCCATATTTAATATTATCTTCTACAGTTCCTCCAAATAACCAAGTGTCTTGTAGTACCATACCAAATATTCTACGAAGTTCTCCCCTATCAAAATCCTTAATATTATGTCCATCTACTAAAATTTCACCACTTATTACATCATAAAATCTCATTAACAATTTTACTATAGTTGTTTTTCCTGCTCCTGTTGGTCCTACTATTGCAATTTTTTGTCCTTTTTTTATTTTAGCATTAAAATCATGTATTACCATATTTTCTGGTTCATAACCAAATTTTACATGATTAAAAGTTACTTCTCCTTTTATAGAAGTCATGTCCATTTCTTCTTTTTTTGTAATGATTTCTTCTGGTTGCTCCAAAAATTCAAATATTCTTTCGGCTGCTGCTACCATAGATTGTAACATAGCAGATATTTGTGCTATTTGATTAATTGGTCCTGTAAATTGTCGATTATATTGAATAAAACTTTGTATATTTCCAACTGTAATAGTGCCTTTAATTGTTAAGTATCCTCCTGCAACAGCTACTGCCACATATCCAATGTTTGCCATAAAATTCACAATTGGATGAATTAATCCAGATAAAAATTGTGATTTCCAAGCAGCTCGATATAATTCTCCATTTGCTTTTTCGAATTCTTTTGTGACTTTTTTCTCACTATTAAATCCTTTTACAATATTTAATCCTCCATAAATTTCTTCAACCTGCCCATTTACATTAGCTAAATCAGCTTGTTGTCTTTGAAAATATTTTTGTGATTTTGCTACAATAATTTTAATTAGCAATCCTGCTATTGGAAGAATTATTAAAGAAATGATTGTCATTTGCCAACTAATTGAAAACATCATAATTAAAATTCCTATAATCGTACAACTAGATGTAATAATTTGAGTAATACTTTGACTTAAATTCATGCTCAATGTATCAATATCATTAGTAATAATAGATAATACTTCTCCATGTTTCTTTGTATCAAAATATTTCATAGGTAATTTATTAATCTTAATAATCAATTCGTTTCTTATTTGATAAGTAATTTTTTGTGAAACATTTGTCATTGTAAAACCTTGAATAAAAGCAAAAATAGCACTTGTCATATACAAAATTAATAATATAATAGCAATTTGACCGATTTTACTAAAATCAATACCACTTCCGCCTGACAATTTACTAACAATTCCGTTAAAAACTTCTGTTGTTGCATTTCCTAATATTTTAGGTCCAATAATAGTAAAAATAGTACTTCCAATTGCAAATAGTAAAACAAATAATAAACGTACTTTGTATTTAGACAAGTAAGAACTTATTAATTTTTTAGTTGTTCCGTTTAAAATCTTTTGGCTTTTCTATTGTACCTTTTCTGTTAGATCTCATTGGTCCTGGCATATTAGTTATCTCCTTTCTTTCTTAATTCTTCCTCTGATAATTGTGAAAATGCAATTTGCCTATAAGTTTTATTTTGATTTAATAATTCTTCATGTGTACCAATTCCCACTACTTTTCCCTCTTCTAATACAATAATTTGATCAGCATTTATAATTGTATTAATACGTTGAGCTACAATGATAACTGTTTTATTTTTCGTTATTTTTGCAAGTTGCTCTCTTAACCTACTATCTGTTTTAAAATCTAGGGCAGAAAAGCTATCATCAAAAACAAATATTTCTGGATTTTTTGCAATTGCTCTTGCAATCGATAAACGTTGTTTTTGACCTCCTGAAACATTTCCTCCACCTTGTGAAATAGGATCTTGATATTTCTTTTCCTTTGTTTCGATAAATTCTGTTGCTTGCGCAATTTTTGCTGCTTCTATCATATTTTCATCTGACATATTCTCATCCGAATATTTTATGTTAGATTCAATTGTTCCTGAAAATAATATTCCCTTTTGTGGTACTAATCCAATAATATCTCTTAAATCTTTTTGAGATACCTCTTTTATATTAACACCATCAACTAAAATTTCTCCTCCTGTTACATCATAAAATCTTGGTAATAAATTGACAATCGTTGATTTTCCACTTCCCGTGCTTCCGATAATTGCAGTTGTTTGCCCTGGTTTTGCTGTAAAATTAATATCTGATAAAATCTCTGTGTCAGCGTCTGGATAATGAAATGATACATTTTTAAATTCTACCAAACCTCTTTTAGCAGGATTAAACTTTTTCGTTTCTTTTTGATCCTTTATGCTTGACTCTGTTTCTATTACTTCATTAATACGTCTTGCTGATATTGCTGCTCTTGGTAACATAATTGATATCATAGAAATCATTAAGAAAGACATTACAATTTGCATAGTATATTGAATAAATGCCATCATATTACCTACTTGCATGATACCTTGATCTACATTATGAGCTCCTACCCAAACAATTAAAATAGTAATAGAATTCATAACAAACATTAATAATGGCATCATCATTGACATGGCTCTGTTTACAAAAATATTTGTTTTCGTTAAATTTAAATTTACTTGATCAAATCTCTTTTCTTCCTTCTTTTCTTTATTAAATGCTCTTATTACTGGTAATCCTGTTAATATTTCTCTTGATACAAGATTTAATCGGTCAATTAAATCTTGCAATCTTTTGAATTTTGGCATAGAAATTGTAAACAAAGTTCCAACAATGAATAATACAGCTAAAATAGCAATTCCAATAATCCATGCCATGCTATTATCTGTATTAGTTAGTACTTTAATAAATCCTCCCACTCCTATAATTGGTGCATACACAACTACTCTAAACAACATAGCTATTAACATCTGAATTTGTTGCACATCATTTGTACTACGTGTAATTAAAGAAGCTGTTGAAAACTTTATTAATTCTTTATTAGAAAATCCAATTACCTTTTTAAATACACTATTACGTAAAGTTTTTCCTAATTTAGCAGCTACTCTTGAAGACAATAACATAATAATAACAGCAGATATCATGCTAATTAAAGCTACACTTAACATTTGTAGTCCTGTAAATAATATGTAATTATTTTGAAGTCTATTAATATCTACTCCTGCATTATTATAAATTACTTTTATACTACTAGTTGATGCCTGTTCTTTTATTAAATCAGCCATTTCATTTATCGGTTTTACTAATTCTAAAAGCATTTGGTTTCTTTGTGTATCTGGCATATCTCTCATGATATCCATTAGATTTTGTGAAAATATATATTGCTTTTGTTCTTCTGGCAAATTTTGAGTAATCTTATCTTTTATTTGATTTACCATTTCCTCACTCTGAAGTGTTGAGTAAATCATCAATGGTGTTGTAATATTTTTTATTAATTTTTCTTTTTCTTCTTCACTAATATTTTTTACTACATATACTGAATTTTCTTTTAAATTTTCACTATTTTTCCCTATGTACTTTTGAATTATTTTCTTTTCTTCTTTGCTTGGATGATCTCCTACTAAACAATATTGATTTATAATTTCTTCTTTTTGATTTGTAAATAACATTAGATTTTCCATGTCTTCTTTTAAAATAATTTCTGGAATTGATGATTCAATTCCGTTAGATTGAATTCCTGTATTTACAATTTTAGAAGTATAGTCTGGTAATTCTAAATCAGCAGCTGCTTGCACGCATAATAAAATAACAATCACTACAACGGACCAAAATGATTTTTTCAAATTCTTTAAAACTTTTATCATGATTTTTTCCTTTCTTAGTATTTCCTTAAAATAATAACACTGTATCATAAATTATATGAAATACAGTGTTATTTGTCAACTTGATAAATGTGAATTTTTTGTAAACTTTATTATCTTACATTTTTCTAAATACGCCTGCAACTTTTCCTAAAATTTCACAAGTTGGTACAATAATTGGATCCATCGTAGAATTTTCTGGTTGCAATCTAATGTGATCTTTTTCTTTATAAAAAGTTTTTACTGTTGCTTCTTCTCCAATCAATGCTACTACAATTTCTCCGTTATTAGCTACATTTTGTTTTTTGACTAATATATAATCTCCGTCTAAAATTCCAGCCTCTATCATGCTTTCTCCTCTAACTGTAAGCATAAAACTTTCAGAATTTCCAACAAAATCAATTGGGATAGGAAAAGTATCTGTAATATTTTCTACTGCTAAAATTGGCTCTCCAGCAGTTATTCTTCCTACAATAGGAACTTCCACTAATTCTTTTTGTGTATAGAAATCCTTACTTGATGTCTTTTTAGTTTCTCCTGAACCACCTTTTAATAATCTCAATGTTCTTCCCTTTTTATCTTGTTTTTTGATATATCCTTTTTCATCTAATTTAGCTAAATATCCATGAACTGTTGCTGTTGAACTAAGTCCTACTGCTTTACCTATTTCTCTTACAGATGGTGGATATCCTTGGGTCATAATTTGTTTTTCAATAAATTTTAGAATAGCTTTTTCTCTTTTATTTAATTCAGGTTTCTTTCTAGGCATATTAATCACTCCATTTTCATATTTTTGCTTATCATATCATACAAACAAAAAAATGTCAAACATATTTTTGACATTTTTAGAATTTATTTTATATAAATATTTGGGTCTACTGGCAAAGAATCTTTTAAAATTTCGAAATGGAGATGTGCCTCATCTGCAATTTCAAAAGCTGCTGTATTTCCAACTGTACCAATTGATTGACCTTTTTCTACTGTCTCTCCTTCTACTACAAATTCAGAAGTTAGTAAATTAGAATAAACGGTTTGATAATTATCCTCATGTTCAATTACAATTGTTAATCCATATCTTGGATCATTCTTAATAGATTTTATTGTTCCAGCCTCTGATGCCTTTACAATACTCGTTTTTTCTGCCTTTATATCAATTCCCATATGAGTTGTCCATTCTTTTAAAGTTTCAGAATAAATTAGATTATCTTTTGCATATTCTCTAACTACTTCACCATCTGCTGGCTTTCCAAAATTTAATTCTTTCTTTTTTTCTTGTGCAACTGTATTACTATTTGTTGTTACACTATTTGTATTTTTTGTTTGAGTTGTGTTCGTAGAATTAGTTCTGTTTATAGTATTTGTTGTATTTGTTACATTCATTGTATTTGATGTTTGATTTGTCATCATTTCATTTGATTCATTCTGTGATTCTTCAACAGATTTTCCTAGTTGACTACTAGCACTTTCTGTATTTTGAGTATTATTAGCAATTGACGCCATTTTTTCTAAACTCATAGTACTATTTTTAACATCATCACTTAATTCTTTACTGTACATAAACAAAGCAAATACAATAACAGCTAAAATAGCTATTCCTATTCCTGTGTATAAGATTATTTTATCCGTTTGCATTTTTCCTTTTAAATTTTGTCTTCTACTTTCTCTTCTCATATAATCCTCCTTTAAATTGTTTATTACTACAAGTATTACCTATTTTTAGAAGAATATACATATTTTAAATAGAATTAACTTCTTTTATTTCTACTTCAGCATAAAAATGATGAATAATCTCTTCATAATTTTTGCCTTGTTTTGCTAAACTATCAGCTCCTGTTTGACTCATACCAACTCCATGTCCATAACCTTTTACTGTAAATTTTATTTGATTTGCTTCTTTTATAATTTCAAAATTAGTAGATTTTAAACCTAAAATACTTCTTGCCTCTACACCTGAAATTTTACAATTTCCAAATTGAACTGTTTTTACTCTATGGCTATCTGTATAATCTAATATTTTAATATCTTCACTATTTTCAAAATTAATTTGAATATTTTTATATTTTGTCTTTAATTTATCAATTAATTCTTGATTTGTTAATACAACTTCTGATGCATACTGACTATAAGCATCTTCCCCAGACGTTTCTACTACTTGTAAATAAGGAAGTCCACTTCCTCCCCAAACATTAACAGGAAGTTCTGTAATTCCTCCACTATTAGCATGAAAAAAAGCATTAATTGGTTCATTATGATAAGTAATCACTTTACCTTTTGTCTCATTTACACATTGCTGTATTTTTTTCCAATTTGCTTCTCGTTTGCTTTCTTCCCATCTTTGTAATCTATCTTCTTTTGAAACCCAAGCTTGACAACAAGTAGAATCATCGCATATATCAGCATTTTCATGTTTTTTATTTTTTACTTTATAAATAGTATAAGTTCTTGCCACAATAGCTTGTGCTTTTAAAGCTTCTAATTCATACTCTGCTGGCATTTCTGCTGATACGACATGATATAAATATTCATCAAGTGCTACTTCTTCAATTTTTCCAGTTTTTTTATGTAACAAATGAATAGTTCCATATTGTACATAATTATATGGTGTTTCTTCGGATATATTATTTTCATCGCTTTGATTTTCTATTGTTTGTTCTGTATGAACTGGTATATTTTGTTTAGTTAATAAAGCGGGTAGTAAAAAACAAATACAAAGAAAGGCAAAAAAATAACATAAAACTTTTTTCATTTTGTCTACATTCCTCCCCCTTTTTACGTTTTTATGCTTCTAATAATTTATTTTTCATTCCTTGTAATATCTTTCGTTCTAATCGAGATACTTGAACTTGTGTAATTCCTAATATTTTTGCAACTTGTGCTTGAGTCTTTTCTTTATAGAATCGAAGCAAAATAATTTCTTTATCTCGCTTTTCTAAATTTTCTATTAACTGGCTAATCACTAATTTATTGGTTAGCATTTCTTCTTGATTCTTTTGATTTGATAATGTATCTAATAGACAAATGGTATTTCCATCTTTTGTATTAAGATAGGTGGTATTTTCAATAGATTCTATTGTTTTGCTAGATTCCATTGCTAAAACAATATCTTCTTCAGAAACTTTCAATTCTTTTGAAAGTTTCTGAAGCGTAATATCTTCACCTTTTTTATAAAAATATTCTTTTTGAAGTTCTTTGATTTTTATGCTTAATTCTTTAATACTTCTACTTACTTTAATTGGTCCATCATCTCGCATATATCTTTTTATCTCTCCAATCATATAAGGTACCGCATAAGTAGACAATTTTACTTCAAAATTAAGATCAAATCGTTTTATTGATTTTATAAAACCCATACAAGCAATTTGGTATAAGTCATCTAATTCATATCCTCTTCCTTGAAATCTTTTTATAATACTCCATATTAGTCCATTATTTTGTTTTATTAATTTTTCTAATTCTAACTTATCTCCGTGTTTGGGCCTTTTTTATTGCTTCTATATCATTTTCGTACATATTAACCCTCATTCCTATTAATCTTTTGTTATCATTTGAAATTCTAAATCTTCTGTTTCAGATTTTGGCTTAATTTTTTTACACATTGTAATTTTTGTTCCTAATCCTACAATAGATTCTATATCCATTGAATCCATAAAACTTTCCATAATAGTAAATCCCATTCCAGATCTTTCTAAATTTGGTTTTGTAGTATATAAAGGTTCTTTTGCCATTTCAATATTTTCAATTCCCTTTCCTTGATCCGAAATTTCTAATATTATTTCATTTTCTTTTAAATGAGCTATTATTTTTACAATTCCTTGTGTATTTTCATATCCATGTATGATGCAATTGGTTACTGCTTCCGAAACTGCTGTTTTGATATCAGCTAATTCTTCTATAGTAGGATCTAATTGTGCTGCAAAAGCAGCAACTGTAATTCGAGCAAATGCTTCATTTGATGATTTGCTAATAAATTCCAACTTCATCTCATTTTCAATAATATCTTTCATTTTTCTAAATCCTTTCTTTCCTCTTTAAAATATATCTTCTATTTTATTTAAGATAACTGTAAATTTTTGCTAATTGGAATTAATTTTAAAATTCCGCTCATTTCAAAAATTTTTTTGACACTTGCGCTTAAATTTGTTACTTCTAATTTAGCACCAATCATATTGGCAAATTTGTATCTTCCTATAATCATTCCTATTCCTGCACTGTCCATGAAAGTAACACAATCAAAATCAAATATAACTCTTTTAGGCATATATCTTTCAATTTCATAATCCGCTTTCCTCCTTATCTTTTGTACACTATAATCATCAATTTCGTCTGTTATTTTAAAAACCAGAAGCTTGTCCTCTTCATAAAATTTTGATTCCATAATTTCCTCCTTTAGTTTTTCTTTTTGTATTATAATACGTTTTCCATTTTTTTCCAAGAGTAAAAAATAAGAAGTTTTGTCGATATAAAAGAAATTTTCGACAAAACTTTTTATCATTTTAATAAAAAAGGATATGCTATAAACATATCCCTTTACTTTAATTTTTCAAGCATTGACTTATACTTTTCCAACTTTGCTTTTTCCTCTTCAATTTTTGCCTGTGGTGCCTTTTTCATAAATCCTTGATTTGATAACATTTTTTCACACCTTATTACTTCTTGTTCTAGTCTTTTTCTTTCTGCTTCTTGTCTTTCTTGTTCTTCTTGTTTATCAATTAATCCTTCTAGTGGCATATACAATTCTATTTCATCGCTAATAATTTGAATTGCATCTTTTGGAATTTGAGTAGTATTTTCTTGCGTTTTTAATTCCTTACCAAAACCTAATTTTAAAATAAAATCTTTGGACTCTTCTAATTCTTTTTTATATTTTTTAGTTACAAAAATTAACTCTGCTTTTTTAGAAGGATGAATATTTCGATTTGTTCTAATATTTCTTATAGCAACAATTATTTCTTTCAATTTTTCTATAATATCTTCTTGTTCATTATAATCTACTCTTTGTTTTGTTTTTGGCCAATGTGATATCATTAACTCTTTGTCATCGTAATTTACTAATTTTTCATAAATTTCAGACGTTACAAATGGCATAAATGGATGTAATAATTTTAAACTATCACCAAATACATAATTTAGAACAAAACTTACTTGCACATTTTCTTGTTTATTATTACTATATAATCTAGATTTTACCATTTCAATATACCAATCACAAAATTCATTCCATATAAAATTATAGATATTATCTAATGCAATTCCTAAATCATATTCTTCTAGATTTTTAGTAACAGTTTTTATTAAATTATCTAATTTATTTAAAATCCATCTATCTTCTATCTTTAAAGCTTCTGATTTATATTTACCCGTTTTTTTATCTTTGATTGTATCACCAAATTCTATAATTTCTTCTTTAGAAGCTAAATTATTCAAAATAAATTTAGCAGCATTCCATATTTTATTAGCAAAATTAGAAGCTTGTTCTAATTTTTCTGGCATGTAACGAATATCATTTCCCATTGTAGTTCCTGATAAAACAGAAAATCTTAAAGCATCTGCTCCATATTGATTAATAACTTCAATAGGATCTACTCCGTTGCCTAATGTTTTTGACATTTTTCTTCCTTGACTATCTCTCACAATCCCATGGATTAATACGTCACTAAATGGTTTTTCTTTCATAGTTTTCAATCCTGAAAAAACCATTCTTGCTACCCAGAAAAATATAATATCATATCCTGTTACTAATACATTTGTTGGATAGAAAGTTTTCAAATCTTGTGCTTCCTTATCTGGCCAACCAAGTGTTGAAAATGGCCATAAAGCTGAACTAAACCAAGTATCTAAAGTATCTGGATCTTGTTGTAATTTTCTAGAGCCACATTTTTCACACTTTTCTGGCTTTGTTTTTGCAACATTTATATGTCCGCATTCCTCACAATAATAAGCTGGTATCTGATGTCCCCACCATAATTGTCTTGAAATACACCAATCTTGAATATTTTCCATCCAATTGAAGTATGTTTTTTCATATCTTTTTGGCACAAATTTAATATTACCATTTTTAACTGCTTCAATAGCTGGTTCTGCCAATTCTTTCATTTTTACAAACCATTGCTCTGATATTTTAGGTTCAATTGTACTTTTACATCTTTCGCATTTTCCAACATTGTGTGTATATTCTTCTTCTTTTACAAGAGCTCCTATCTCTTTTAATCTTTCTACAATCTTTTTTCTTGCTTCTAATAATTCCATTCCTTTATATTCTGGAACTAAATTTCCCATTTTAAAATCTTTATCAAACACTTCAATTATTTCTAAATTATGTCTTAATCCAGCTTGATAATCATTCATATCATGAGCAGGCGTAATTTTTACAGCACCTGTTCCAAATTCTTTTTCTACAAAAGAATCTGCAATAATTGGAATTTCTTTATTCATTATTGGTAAAATACAAGTTTTTCCTATAAAATCTTTATATCTCTCATCTTCTGGATGCACTGCTACAGCTGTATCTCCAAGCATAGTCTCTGGTCTAGTGGTAGCTACTATAATATAATTATCTTCTCCTTTTACTTTATAGCGAATCTGCCATAAATGGGAAGCTTCTTCATGATACTCAACTTCTGCATCAGATATGGAAGTATTACAACTAGTACACCAATTTACCATTCTTTTACCTTTATAAATTAAGCCTTTATTATATAAATTAACAAACTGCTCTAAAACAGCATTTGATAAGCCTTCATCTAATGTAAATCTTCTTCTTTCCCAGTCACAAGAACATCCTAATTTTTTCTGTTGTTCTTGAATAGTTCCTCCATAAAGATTAGTCCATTTCCATGCTTCCTCAATAAACTTTTTTCGACCTAAATCTTGCTTCGTCTTTCCTTCTGTTTTTAGTTTTTGTACAACCTTCATTTCGGTAGAAATTGCAGAATGATCCGAACCTGGAAGCCATAATGTATTGTAACCTTGCATTCTTTTAAAACGAATTAAAATATCTTGAATTGTATCATCTAATGCATGACCCATATGTAATTTTCCTGTTACGTTTGGTGGTGGCATCATAATACAATAACTTTCTTGTGTTGTGTCCATACTTGGCTTAAAATATCCACTTTCTTCCCAATGTTTATACAATTTTTCTTCAAAATCTTTTGGATTATATTTTTCGTTTAATTTTTCATCTTTCACTTTCTTCTTCCTCCTTTTTTTGTTCCTTTCTTCGTACTATTTTTAAAATTGAATCAATGTTTTGATTCATAAAATCTTGTGTTGATTTACATACTAATAAAATATTCATACTGATTTTAGTATCTTTTAATTCTTCTATATTTATTTTTCTATATTCTTCTATTTCTTTTTCTGTTAAACTCATGATTCTTTCTCTATTTCTATGTGGTTTTAAAATTAGTTCTTCTATTTCACTTAATTTTTCTTGGTCTTGTAATTTTTTATCAATTTTTTCTGCTAAAAATTCTGTCATTGTTTTAATTGCTACTAGCTTTGAAAAAACTAATAGACTTCCTCCTTTCCTTCGTTTAAACAAAAAAAACACCCTTAATTACTATAAGGGCGAGTTTAGCTTCTCACGGTACCACCTTAATTTAATTCTTTTTAGAATTATCTTAATTAGCTTTTAACGTGGCTTAAGCGGATATCTTACTTATTTTCAGATTATCAACTAAAAAAGCTACCTTCCATTTACCTTTTCTTAAGAAGCTTTCAGCCATGACTTCTTTCTCTAAAAGTAAGTATAAATGTACTCCTCTTTTTTCTTGTTTTTCTATATAGCTATTATTATGCCACATTTTTGGTAAAATTGCAAGTTATTTTCTACTTTATCTTAAAGATTTTGATAATCAGATGGTATTTGAAATAAATTTTCATCTACTTCATCTGAAATCTCAACTTTTAATATTTCTTGTTCATTTCCTATTATTGTTTTAATATATACTAATTTATTTCCATCAAAATAGAATCTTGTTTTAGCAGTTTGTTTACCTTGTTCGCTTATATTCTTAAATGAAAAATCTGTAACAGTTTCATATTCTTCGTATTGATATTGCCTATTTTCTATTTGTTCTTTTCCTTTTGCATAAGACATATCTTTTAATTTTTCTAACGTTAATATTATTTTTTCTAACTCAGTTTCATTGTTTTTATAAGTATAATATGTTTTATCGTCATCTGATAATAAATAAGAGTTTCCGTCTTTAATAATAAATTTAGATTCATTTCCTTTATTAATAGTATCTACATAGGCTGAATTATCATTTTTTGCATAATACATGTTATTTTCTTCGTCTAAAGTAATACTAAAAGAATAAACCGATTTTTCTTGTAATTGGGTATATAATTTATTTACTTTTGATGTTGCATCTTCTTCAAAATAGTTAAAGACCATACAGTAAATTAATACTGCTACTATAATTACTATTACTGCTATTATTGAACTTATAATTATTATTTTTTTATTTTTACTCATTTGTTTTTCCTCTCTTTTTATTAATCTCCTAAATTTATTCCAATATCTCTAGCTGTTTTTACTAAATCATGATCCATTGTAACTTTTCTAATATTACTTTCTTGTGTATTTCCAGATACTGCTCCTATTTTTGTATTTTTTCCTACTACTTCTTCTAATGATACACTATCTAATTTTCCATTTTTAATAACTGTCAATGTTCCAAATTTTCCTTCTAAAGCAAGTTCCATTGCTTTAGCTCCATATTTAGTAGATAGCACTCGGTCAAAAGCAGTTGGTGTGCCTCCTCTTTGCATATATCCTAACGTAGTATTTCTTGATTCTAATCCTGTTAATTCTTCTAATTGTTGAGCAATTATTTGTCCAATTCCACCTAAATGAGTATTATCTACACCTGTTCCATTGTTTCTTGTTCCCATAACAGTAATTTCACCATTAATTGGTTTAGCCCCTTCTGCTACAACTACAACGCTAAAGTTTTTTCCTCTTTTTTGTCTATTTTTGATTTTTTCAGCTACACGATGAATATCGTATGGAATTTCAGGAATTAAAGCCACATCAGCCCCTCCTGCAATAGCAGATTCTAAAGCAATCCAACCTGCGTATCTTCCCATTACTTCTAATACCATAATTCTATGATGAGTTTCTCCTGTTGTGTGTAATCTATCTAATGCTTCCATTGCAACCGATACTGCTGTATTATAACCAAATGTAATTTCTGTACAAGCTACATCATTATCAATGGTTTTTGGAACTCCTATTACATTAACACCTTTCGTTGAAAAGTCTCTTGCTGACTTTTGTGTTCCATCTCCTCCTAGAGTAAATATACAATCAAATCCAAATTCTTTAATATTTTGAATTGCTTTATCTGATACATCTTGATATTCTACTGTGCCATCTTCTTTAACAACTTTATAATTAAATAAATTAGAATTGATAGAAGACCCTATAATAGATCCACCTTTTGCTAAAATTCCAATTGCCTCTCCATTAGCTGCCGTTGTTAATTTTTCATATTCTTTTTTCAATAATCCATTATATCCATCTACAATTCCATAACATTCTACATCGTGATTTTCTGCTGTCTTAACAATTGCTCTAATAACAGCATTAAACCCTGATACATCTCCTCCACTAGCTAATATTCCTACTTTTTTTATCATATTAAAATTCCTCCTTCTATCAATAATCATTTTGGCACAAAATTAAAAAATTATTCTTCTTTCTATATTTATAAAATAAGTATCGTTTTAACCAAGTCAATTTTATTTAATAAAATTATATAGAAAATAGCAAATTAAGTCAACTTATTCTATAAAATTATTTTACTTTTATTTTTATGTCATTTAATGTCAATACAAATATTTACAAATTTATGTGATAATAAATTTGATTTTAATAAATAGGGTGATAATATGATTAAAGAAAAAAGGAAAGCCAAGAGTTATACCCAAGAGAAAATGTCAGAAATCCTTGGTATTAGCTTAAGGCAATATGTAAGAATTGATAATGAAGAAGATTTACCAAGAAGGGATGTCCTTAAAAATTTAATCACAGAATTAGATTTGACTAATGAAGAAATTGGAAAATATATTCGAAAAATAACAAGCCATATTGCTTAAAAAAAGAAAGGGCTTATTTTTTTGCCCTTTTTGCTATTTTATTTTGTTGCTATATGAATATTTTCTATATCTGTTTTAAATTCCCTTGAAATAACATTCTGAATTTGTGCGATTTCTTCTTGTTTTAATTCGTCCGCTCTAATAATAATATTAATACTATCTCCATTAACAAATATCACATTATTTTCAAATCCTTTAATTTGAATAAGATTTTCACAAATCATAATACTGTTTTTCGTTTCATTTATTTTCTGTATTTCTTGTGTAGCAACTTGTTTTTGTGTTTCTAAAGAATTCGTACTATTTAAGACTTTTTCATAAGTTTCTAACATTTGTGAATACATTGTATCTCTTTCTAATTTTGATTTTACAAAATAATCATCATTTGATATTATTGCATTTGTTGTGTCCACACTCGTCTCTTCTTCCATAGTCATATTTTGTTCTTCAGTATCTTGACTACTTACTAAAGTAGCATCTCCTATATCAGCTAATTGTGTATCATCACTTGTTTCTGTTTCAATTGCTGTTTGTATAGATTGTTTTTGTTGATTAGTTGTATAATTTAGATATCCAGCTGTCATTAACATTAATACAATAACGTAAATAATTACTTGATTTTTTTTCAATAGTTTCATTTTGGTAAAATCCTCCTTTTAATCCATTTCAAAAACTTGTATTTTGTGTGTAGCCAGTCCCGTTACAGATTCAACTGCTTGAATAATATTTGTTTTAACTGCCACATTATCGGCTCCTTTTGCTGTTATAATAGCACCTTCCACTTTTGGCTCAATTATTTTTTGTGTAATTGGTGTTTTTTCTCCATTTTCTTCTTGATAAATAATATCTTTTTGAGAATCCGTTTCTTGTATTTTTCTAACTCCTCCTGTAGTATCACTTTCCTCTGTATTGCTTGTCCTCGTGTTTTCATTATACATTGCTACTACTTGACTTGATTCTGAATAACTAACCAATACTTCTACTTCTCCTACTCCTTGAATTTTTGATAATATTTTTTGTAATTTTTCTTCTAAATTACCATTTTCACTTACACTATCATTATTTTGTACACTAGTATTACTATTGGCAAGTTGTTTTGTTGAAATATGATTTTCTTGTTTTGTTGTTTCATGCTTTCCATTCCAAATAATATTAATTATTACAACAGTTATAATAAGTAAAATAATGAAAAATACAATATTCTCAATTTTCTTTTTTGAATTTTCTTGTTCTTCATTTGTTTGCTTAAAAAATTGTTTTAATTTATCTCTAAACATTTTTCATTCACCTCATACTCTTCTATTAAAAATTTTTTGATATTTTGGATATCTAACTTTGTAATTTTTGTATTTTCATCAGAAGAAACTTTTTCTGAAAAACTTTTTTCTGTTGTAGTATTAATTGGCTTAATTTTTTGAACCTCTACTACTAATTTATTTTCTATTGTTTTTTCTTCTTGATTTGATTTTTCTTCTTTATTTTTAATTTTTACTTTTATTTTTTTTATTTTTGTCTCTTCTTCTTGATCTGATATTTGTACTTCTACATGACAATTCTCTATTTTATATCCTTGCTTTTCTATTTTTTTTGTAATATCTTTTTCTAATTCCTCACAATATAGTTCTTCAATTCTTTCATCCATGGAAATCTGATTAACATTCACTGGAGTTTCTGTTTCCATATATTCTTCTAGAGAAAAATTGTTAACATCAAACTTGTCTTTGTTCGAAATAAAAGGAAATATAATCGCATATAAAATATAAATTCCCATTACCATTCTAATATATTTTTTTGTTTTATTATTAGGTAGTAACATTTCTAAAATCGAAACTATTATAATAGTTAAAGCTAAACTTTTAATCCATGAACTTAAAAATTCTATCATTGGTATGTCTCCTTATCGATACATCATTCCACTATTGGATATCTTTAAAACTAAAGTTGTCCCAATAATAATCATAAAAGAAATGCTACTTAATACAGCTAAAAATATTTTAAAAATATCACCAATTTGTTCTAGTAATTTACTAATTTTCTCGTCTGCAATTGGTTGCGTAATAGCTCCTAATAATTTATAAGCTATACTGAAAATACTTAATTTAATAATTGGCATAATACAAATCCCTAAAATAATTATAATTCCTACTAATCCAACTGCATTTTTTAAAACAACTCCACAACCAAGTACAGTATCTACGGCATCTGATAATATTTTTCCTACAACTGGAATTGCAGAACTAACTACTGCCTTTGTAGTCTTAGCAGTAATTCCGGTCTACCGTACTTGCCATCGTTCCTTCTAAAGAAACAATCCCTACAAATATTGTCAAAACAATTCCTAGAAACCATATTACTCCTGATTTTAAAAATGTGGCCAATTTTTCAAGTTTTAATTTATCTGATAATTTAGAAATTATTACCAAACTTGCAAAAATTAAAACCAATGGAATTATTACATTTTGTATTAGATTTCCTATTATATTAATTGCACATATAATAATTGGTTCTATTATACTACTTGTGGTAATACTACCAGTTGAAACCATCAATGTCATTAAAAGTGGCACTAACATATTCATAAATCCTACTAAATTAACCGTTGTATTTTGAACTAATGTTGTAATATCAGAAAAATTCATCATAATAATAGTAATAATTAAAATATATTGGGTATAATAAATCATTTTTGATATACTATCACTTTCTAAACTTTCACTAATAGCCTTTAATATGCTATGAATAACAATAATTACCAATATGCTACCAACTGCTTTTAAGGTAGTAGTCATCTCTGAACCGAATAAATTTATTATCCTTTTAAAAAAACTTGAATTATCTACTTCTCCTTTCATTGCATCTTGAAATAATTTGGTTATTTCTATATCTTCAAAAAAATCACCTGCTAATTGTTTTGAATTTTTCAAAAACTCCTGTATTCCAAATTCTTCTTCTTGTTCTTGTATCATTTCTTCGTTAATAGCATATGAATTTGAAACAGGCATTATTATAAATAAAACAATTATTAAAATTCCAAAAATTTTTTTCATTTGTACTCCTTATGTAGGCAAAATTTTTAAAACAATTTCTAGTAAACTTGATAAAATTGGTATTGACATGCCAATAATAATAATTTTACTTCCTATTTCAATTTTGCTGGCTATGGCTCCTTCTCCAGCATCTTTGCAAACACTAACTGCAAATTCTGATAAAAATGCAATTCCTGTAATTTTAATTAAAAGTGTTAAAAAATTTTTATTAATAGACGTTTTGTCGCTAATTGATTGTAACAATGTAATAATATTTTTTAAATCATCTACTACAAATAATAAAATGAGTACACCTGTAAGTAAACTAATATAAATGGCAAATTCTGGTTTATATTGCTTCAATAAAATAATTATAATAAGAGCAATTAAAGCAATTCCAATAATTTTAATGATTTCCATTTTATTCGACCTCCTAGTAGATGTATGATTTATAAATTAAATATCGTCCTTACTGTATCAAACAATCCACTAATTTCTTTAATTACCATAGTTAATACAATAACTAATCCCGCTAAAGTTGTCATCATAGCTTGATCTTCTCTACCAGCTCTTACTAATACTTGATGTAATACAGCAACTAAAATTCCTATTGCTGCTATTTTAAATAATAAATTAATATCCATATTTCCTCCCATTATTTATTAGCATAGAATGATAACAATGGCTAGACCAATTGTAGTTCCTAATCTATTGTACAATTTTTCATTTCTTATTTTTTCTTCTTGTGCCTCTTTTAGTTGACTTTCTAAAAATTTTTGTGTAACTTCAATTTGACTTAATTGTCCTTCTACATCTGTTTGTCCTAATAATTTAGCTAATGTTTTTAATACATATTTATCTTCTTCCTTTAAATTATTTTCACTTTCTTGCACTGCTTCTTCCCAAGATACACTCGCTGTTTTATTTTTCATTTTTTCTTTTGCTAATAAAAAAACTTGTCCAACATTTTTACTAGTATTTTGAGCAATCTCTTGAAAAATTTCCGCAATTGGTTCATAAGTAAATTTAATTTTAGATTGAAACATATTTAAAGCATTTCTCATTTCTTCCAATTCTTTTACTCTCATAACATATTTTTTTGATAAGTATCTTCCTACTAAACTGCAAGCTACTAAAATAAAAAACAGCATAAAATACTTAAGAATTTGCATTTTATTTTCTCCTTGTCCTATTTATTTTTTCTATATTATATTCATTCATTTTTCATTTAGAACTTTTCTATATAAAAATTATCTTTTCAATTTGTTTTGATTCAATTAAATGATTAATAGCTGTATTATTTTTTATGTCCTCCATACTTTTACCATGCATGGTAAAAATTCCTTTTACACCTGCTGATATTGCTTCTCCGAATTGCTTCTACATCTTCTTTGGATCCAATTTCGTCACATGCAATTACTTCTGGTGCCATAGAGCGAATAAGCATTTTCATTCCTTTTGCTTTTGTTATGTTTTCTATTACATCTGTTCTAATTCCAATATCATTTTGTGGAATTCCTTTATACATAGCAGCTATCTCTCCTCTTTCATCTACTACACCACATGTCATTCCTTTAAAATTTAATTCTTCTACTCCATCGCTAATATTTCGAATGATATCACGAAGCATTGTAGTTTTTCCTTTTCCTGGAGGAGAAACTAATAGTGTATTATAAATAGTATGGTTTGATAAATCAATAATTTCTTTTAACATGTAATCACTACAATGAACAACTTCTCTTGCGATTCTAAAGTTTAAACTAGTAATATATTTTAAATTTAATATTTTTTCTTCTTCCATAACTGCTGTTCCTGTTATTCCAATTCTATGTCCTCCTCTTACTGTTAAAAATCCTTCACATATTTGATGTTTATAAGCATAAACAGAATTATCACACAGTTTTTCTACTATTTGCAAAATTTCATTTGAAGTTACTATATATTCAATAACAATATCAGCTTGTCTTGTTTTTAATAAAATAGCTCTTCCTACTCGAATTCTAATTTCTTGTAATTCTCTTTGTAAATTCATATCTTGTTGTAAAGTATCTTTTATTAATTGATAAATTTGATTTGGAAAATATTTTAATATTTCTTCAATGTCTTGCATTTTTACCTCCATCAAAAAAAGAGCATATAATAATATATGCTCTTTTTTTGATTAATAGAACTACGAAACTATTTCTTATTTATAACAGCTCTGTATATCAATCCTGTATTTTCATCTCTTTCAAATTCTACTCTATAATAGCTTTGTGTTTCAATACTACTCTTTATAAATGTAATATTTTGTTCTGTTGTATCATATTCTTCTCCATCGTAATGAATTTCTTGTATCTTTTTATTTTCATCTTCTTGTGTTTCATTATTTAATTCAATTGTAGATAATAATCCTTTTACTGTTGTTCCTTGTAAATTTGTACTTTCATAATTTTCAAATTTACTATTAAAAGTTGTTACTTCTAACTCATCCATATTTGCATTATCTATAACTTTATTTGCTGAAAAATTTAATAAAAAATTTGGTATGACATAAATTAAAGGATTTTCATATTCTGCTACTCCTAATTTTTCCATTTGTGTTTTATTTACTTCTGTTAATCTTTGCATAACTGCTTCCAAGAAACTGTTTACTTGACTTTCATTATATTCGTTTAATATTAAACTATTATCTTCAGAAAAATCTGTTATATCCACTTGTTCTAAAAATTCTGTATTATTGTTATAATTATATTGATAAATCTGATTTTCGATTTCTAATGTTAATTGATAATTTTCGCTAATACTTTGCATCGATTGTAATCCTGCAAATTTTCCTATTAATGCTACTTTTGCAATTTGATTATCTTGTTGTATTTGATATTCTATTCCATATTGTAAATCATTTCCTGTAACTACTTTTTCAATTTTAATTTCTACTTCATCTACTTTAAAAGTAAGATGGCTTGTTTTGCCTTTTGATTGATATACAGTTATGGATATTTCTTTATCATCAAAATCTGAAGATTGATTCATTTCTTCTATTAAATCATCTATATCATCTTCTTGAATTTTAGAAGAATTATTAGAAACTTCAAGATATTCATTTATTTTATTTAACGTAAAATCATCATTTTTTAATGTTTCTAATATTTGTTTTATGATATTTTTAAATTCTTCATATGTCAAAGTTAATTGATAGCCATTTTCATTTTCTCCATCTACTTTAGTAAAATTCGTTTCTTGTAAGTTTTGATCAATTATTCCAATATAAGTATCATATAAATGTTTTAGTTCTTCCTCTGAAAAAGAAAGTTCTTCTACTTCTTTTAATTTTTCAATTCCTTCTAATGTTTCTATTTCATTATCTGACTGTAAGTCCATTGCTACAAATTTACTTCCTATATAATCTGTTTGAATTCCTATTATATCTCCAGATTTTTTATAAATAAATGGAAATTGAACATCATCTGAATAATTTAAGCTAAAATCCTGTACAGTCTTACTATTTAATGGATCTACTTGTCCTTCAAAAACCAACTGCATGTGATTCGTGTTTTCGTATTGTTCTTGATTGTCATCTGATGTAATATTAACAGTTATACTACCTTCATTTGAATAAGGTGTATTATTTTTCTTCTCGAAATATTCTATTAAAGAATTTTCCACAAATCCTTTTTCTTCATCTCCTATTTGATATAAATATTTAAAAAATAAATCCTTATTGCTTTTAAATAAGTCTGTTGCAAAATAACTGTATGCAACACCTGCTAATAAAATTAAAATAACAACTATAATAGCTATACATATTATAATTTTTATGTTTTTTTGTGGTCTCATATTTTTTCCTCTTTTCTATTGTAAAAAAGATAAATAACAATATTGTCATTTATCCTTTTGCCTATTATTATTTTTATTATTCTTCCCAGTTATGATAAATATTAGAAACATCATCTAAATCTTCTAATCTTTCAATTAGTCTTTCCATTTTTTCTATGCCTTTTTCGTCTAATTCTATTGTAGTTGTTGGAACCATTTGAACTTCTGCTTCTAAAAATTGTATTCCTGCTTCTTCTAATTTTTCTCGAACTGCTGTAAAGTCTACTGGATCGGTTATGATTTCATAAACTTCTTCTTGCGTTTGGAAATCTTCTGCACCTGCATCAATAGCAAGCATCATTAATTCTTCTTCTCCTATAGAAGTAGTTTCTTTTTCAATTACCATAACACCTTTTTTATTAAATAAGTAAGATACACAACCACTTGTTCCTAAATTTCCTCCTGCTTTATCAAAAGCATGTCTAACATCTGCTGCTGTTCTATTTTTATTATCTGTTGCTGTTTCTACAATAACAGCAACACCATTTGGTCCATATCCTTCATAAGTAATTTCTTCATAATTTTCATTACTACTTGAAGCCTTTTTAATAGCATTATTAATCGTATCATTTGGCATATTAGCTGCTTTACATTTTGCAATTACATTCTTTAACTTTGAATTTCCTGCTGGATCTGGTCCACCTTCTTTAACTGCAATTAATAATTCTCTTCCTAATTTAGTAAAAACCTTTCCTCTTGCTGCATCTGCTTTTCCTTTTTTAGCTTGAATATTATGCCATTTGCTGTGTCCGTGACATTTCAATCTCTCCTTTTATTTTCACTATTTTTTATTTATTCAACTCTCATCTTAACCATCATTACAGATATACTACAATTTTATCATTTTGTAGTACATTTGTAAATATTATTTCTAAAATTTTAAAAAATTATAAAAATGAATCTAATTTTTAAGAAGTGGTCATATTTAACCACTCCTTAAATTCTTTTATTATTTATATTCTATAATCTGTCCCAAAACTTGTAATTTGTCAAACTGATTATATCAAACTAATCTGTTCACTTTTATTTGTTTTCCAACTTTTTTGTTTTGCGTCTGTTATCTTATCTCCTTCTTCATTTCCACCAATTAAAAATGGAGATGTAAGAATATGTTTTTTCATATTTTCTCTAACTAGACCAGCATTTGCATTAGCATAGCAATATTTACATAGATGTCCACAAGTATTATATGCTCCTATATCATTTCCCATTAAGCAATTACAATCTTCTCGAAGGCTTTT
>CANQZU010000015.1 GCA_947628415.1 uncultured Clostridia bacterium
ATATCTTCGTACCATACAATAGCACAAGAAATATTTTCTCCTTTTAATTTGTAGTATTCATCTTCTATTCCTGATATTTTTCCTGTTAGTATTCTTTTTTCTTCTTTGCTTCTCATAATTTCTTTTATTGATAACTCTTTCAAAATTTCACCCCCATTAAAAAAGCACTTACCCTTTAAGGTAAATGCCTTGTGTTTATATAATTAATTTTCTAATAATGTATATTCTTCTATATTAGGAATTTTTACATCTTCATCTGTTACAGTATCAAAACTATATTGTATTTTTCTATGTGTTCCATTTGCAAATTCTATATATAATGGTAATCCTGTCTCTTTTTCTATCCATTCTTTTGAACTACCTTCTTCTAAATATCCTAATATATAGCAATCCTTATCTTCATATTTTCCACTTGAAATTGTATAGACTGGATTTATTGCAAACAATAGATTTATGCCTAATCTACTCTCCGCATATACGTAATATCCTGATGATGGTAAGTTTTCTACCATCATGCCATTATTTCCAATATATTTACTATAAGTTTTATTTTTTGTTTCATTAAACATATAATATTCATTTGTATCTCCATTTTTCCAAAATGTTAAGTTTCCCTCACCTTGTATATTTTTCATATTTGCTTTATGAATATTATCCTTTTTCCAATAAGTCATAACTGAAGTATCAGTTTCTGAATAAAAGTAATAATTACTTCTAGCATTCGTCTCATCATATTTCTTATCTAAATCCATATAGATACAAAATCTTATTAATATCAAAATTGCTACTATAAAGATAACAATACCAATTATTATTAAAATTTTCTTTTTCATATAAAATCCCCCTTTTTTCTTTGGAACTGTACTATAACATATTTTAGGTTATTTTTCCTTTAATTCATATTGACTTATATCTGGTTCTATAAAAATTGAATCATCTACATTATTAAATTCATACTCTTTTTCAGTTACTGTTTCTCCTTCTATATCTTTTATAAATAACCCTGTGTCTTTTTCTATATAAGTTTCTGCTCCTTCAAAAGTTAAAGATGTTGATGACATAAAGTCTTTTATAATATAGCAATCTTTTCCGTTATACTTAGTTGACTTTACACTTGCTAGCATACTTCCTATAAATGTTTGCCAATTATTTTCTGTTTCTAAATGATTATAAATATTTATTGACATTATTGTTCCACTATCCAGTTGAGCTATTTTTGTGTCTGGTGTTTGAATAAATGTATCCGTCTTTTCTCCATTATTATATATAGCTGTTTTATTTATTGTACCATTTAAGTTTCTTTCTAAGAAAACCACTTGGTTATTGTCTTTCCTATAATATTCCATTGTTATAGTCCCATCTTTAACTGTTGCAATAGATTTAATATAATAATTTATGCTATTAGTATATTGTGAAATTTTATTTTGTAAATCTGTAATAATTACATAGTTTCTAATTGTATGAATTAATACAAGCATAATTAAAATTGCTATAACAATTCCTAATATTTTCAACCATTTTTTTATTTTCATATTAAACTCCTCCTTATCTTATGTGCAACCTAGCAATCTTGAATTCTTTTGAATTTTTAGACCTATGGCTTTGCGTAATAAACTTTCGTTTATTTTGCTCTTTTACAATAATATACTTATATTATAGCATATTTTCTTGAATTTAGCAAAATTGAACCAAAGATAGACTTACTATTTCATATATATTATATAAGCAGATAATTATTAAGTAACCATCTGCTTTATAACTTGTAACTTATATTATTCCATAACTTCTATTGACTTTAATTTAAGTCTTTCATCTGCATATTTACTATTATCATATTGTACCTTTATTCTTTTCCCTTTTTCTAAATTTCCTATAATTTCTGTTTTATCTGTTATATATACTTCTCTAGCAAAAGGAAATTCATATACAGTATCTGAATTTGTATCATCTTCAATACTGTATTCTATATATAGGTGGTCTGAAAAGGCCTCTCCTAAAGTTATTATAGGATTTTCACTATTTAATACTTCTTCTTGCATTTTAGAATAATCATTTTTCTTTAATACTACGATTGTGTTTCCTTTTGTATCAAGATAATTTTTATTATTCGCGTATGTTGTTAAATCTCCACTTGTTATTAGTAAATCTCCCTCTTCAATATTATTGATACTATATTCCTTTGAAGTAAAATAATCTCTACATTTTTGATTTTGTAATTCAATAAATGCTGTTGTATAAGTTTCCATTTCGTATCCATATTCTCCAAAATGTTGTCCTCCGAATATATATATATAATTGTTATGGTTACCCTCGACTAGCCCTTGCACTCCAATTCCTTTTTTAATATCAATAATTTTATTTTCTCCTTCTGGATCATAAACGATGTTTCCATTTTTATCATAAATAGCACTTCCTTGTTGCTCAAAATAACTTTCAACCTCTTTTTTATTATTCTTTGTTATTAGTATTATTGATATAATTGCTATTATAGCTAATAAAATAATACTTCCTATAATTATTATTTTCTTTTTCATATTTCCTCCAAATTATTTATCTGATTAAAGTATAACAAAAAAGCAAGTGATTGTAAATAATTACTTGTTTTTAAGTCTTTCATCTGTATATTTACTGTTATTATATTGTTCATCACTATTATCATATTGTACCTTTATTCTTTTCCCTTTTTCTAAATTTCCTATAATTTCTGTTCTATCTGTTATATATACTTCTCTAGCAAAAGAAAATTCATATATAGTATCTGATCTTCCAATATCTCACCCCTAATTAAAAAAGCATCTACCATCTATGGCAAATGCTAAAAAATTATATAAATTTTATTTTATAAAATTATCATATATAAATAATTCATATGGATTATTATTTTCATGAGTAGTTATCTTTTTTATTCCTGGCATATCTTGTATGGATGCCTCTATTGTTTCAATTTTTGTGTTTGTTTTTATTTCAATCGAAGCCGGAAATGGATTATTTTGCTCATAATTATCTAATAAATTTGCCTTATCTCCAAATTTATTTTTCATTCTTTCCAACGCTTTTTCCTTTGAAACATATTCTAATTCTATATTATCACTAATTGCGATTATTTTATTTTTTATATTTTCGACTTCTTCATCTGATATATTATCCTGCAAGTATATTTCCATTGTAGAAGCAACTTCATTGTAATGATTAAATACTAATATATTAAATGTAATTATAAATACCAAAAATATTATACCAATGAATATAATTATATTTTTTTTACTTAATTTCTTTTTTATTCTTTTAAAAAAATCAATTTCTTTTGTTTGCTCATGATTCTTACTGTCTTGCTTAAGTTCTTCTAATATATTTCTACAATTTTCACACTTTTTTAAATGTTCTTCTACTAATTCTTTAGATGTTTGACTTAAAACGCCATCGCTATAACTAAATAATAAATCTCTAACAACATCACATTCATTTTTCATCTATTAAACTCCTCCTTTATTTTTTGCTTACCACGAAAAAATACAACTCTTGCCCAATTTGAACTTTTATTCATTATTTCAGCTATTTCACTATATTCAAAATTTCCAAGTATTCTTAAATACATTACATTTCTAGTATCTTCATCTAAGGTTTGTAATTTTTTAAATAATTGTAGCTTGTTTTCTTTAGCACAGATTACTTCTTCTATAGATTCATCAATAAATAATGAGTTTTGTATACTATCTAATGGTATTTCTTGTCTTAGTTTTTGTTTTTTTAATTTTTTATACCATATATATTTACTTATCTGACATAACCAAGTAGATATCTTACACTCACCTTTGAATTTATTTATATCTTGAACAGCTACTAAAAAAGTTTCTTGGACGATTTCTTCAGTTGTATCTTCGTTTCCTGTTAAGCAGAATACATATTTATAAACAATTTCACCATATTGGCTATATATTCTTTCCATATCCTGCATAACTTTTCCCCCTTTCACTTAATTAGTATCTTTTTTTGATGTTTTGTTACAATTTTTTTTATATTATTTTTATATTATAGCATAGGCTAAAAATTATCCCAACTCATTTTTTCTTTATTCTTAATTTCTTTCTCTATATTTTTCTTTTTTGTTGGTGTTTTTTCACTAACATTTTTAACCCATTTTGGATTATAATCTGATACAGGACTATCTTTTAGTTTTTTAGATAGTGGATGATCTTTGTATATAATTTTATCCAATAATAATGGTTTATTTCCTCTTAAATTTACAAGTAATTTTGTTGAAGGTAGTCTCAATATCTCATCTACATTTAGTAGATTTCTTTTCAATGTTGATATATTTTTTTGTCCATATTCTTCAATATCACCTTCTAGGGAATTTGACTTTCTTATAGAAGTAGTCTCTACCGTTGATACCCCTATTAAATCGCAGAAATATTTAGCACTTAAAACATCGGTTACACCGTAAGTCAAGTCTTGTATCACAATTCCCTATTATTTCATCTGATAAACCATTTGGATATCTGTTTTGTATTTGACCTATATTTTGAAAAATTGGTATTATTGCAAGTGATCTACTTCTAACAGTACTGATTTTCTTGTTAAAATCAACAATAGCATTTGGTCCGTAAATTTGCGAACTCATCTAACAAGAAAAATACTTCATTTTCACACTTTCCATCAGGTCTTGAATCTGCATAGCGAACTAATTTAATAAACAAAAATGTATAAAAAAGTGATGCCAAAAAATCTGCTGTTGATTCCATATCACTAGTAATAGTATAGTAGATGCATGGCTGCTTGCCAGGAAGTGTTAAATCAATGTCCGTTTCAGATGTTAGTTTTTGCAAGTCTTCATTCTGGAACATTTGCAGTCTAGTACCTAAACCAGTTATAACACTTGCTTTTATTGTATCACTACCACTTGCGAATATGTTGTATGACATACGAGCTGGGCTATCAAGTGGCATCTTTTTAAACATATTATCAATTTCTCCAATATCACCATTTGCAATATATTTATAGGCATTAGTAAGATTATTTTTATCAGATATTGTTTCTAAAAAATAGAATTCAAAAGCTTTTAAAAGGTTTTCTTCTGCTCTTGGCCAAAATTCATCTCCACTTTTGCCATGCCTTTGCGTGTTAGAAATGATTACATTAGCACTGGTTTGAACATCTGTTATATTCTCATTTTCTTGCAATGGATTCCATCTATCACTATGCTTCATATCTTTCAAATTTAGTACTTTTACAACATAGCCACAATTCTTAAAGTAGCTTGATGTTTTCCTGTAAATCTCACCGTTTAGGATCCGTTACAATAATTGATTTTTTATATTTGGATAATTCTAATAAATTTGTTAATAAAAAACCGAATTGTCTTCATACTTCCGAGAACTACCGGAATACACAGATATTCTTATTAAAATAACTTTCAAAAGGTAATTTTACAATTTTATTATTATATTTTCCTAGTATAATACCAGGTTTATCAAATGATAAAACACTTGTTATCTCATCTTCAGACATCCAATTTGCTGTTCCATATGTTCCATCTTCCGTTTTAAATTTAATGCCTTTATTTTTATTTTCTCTTCTAAATAGGACAAGTAATATGTCTAATATAATAAAAATGGAAATAAGGGCAATTATGAAGCAAATAAGGGTATATAAATTATTAGTTAGAATAATATCTTTTTTAAAACATCGTTTTAATATATCAAAATATTTGGGAATATTAAGATCTATTATAATATTTAAGACAAAACAAAAAAATAAAAATATGCTAAAACATATTTTTTTAATCATAAATATTTCGTTCCTTATCAATATATTCTTCTAAGTCTACAATAGAATAGTTACAATTTGGAAGTTCTTTTCTTATTTGTTCTTTTAGTTCTTTGCTGCAAACAATATCAGCATTTTTATTTTTGTTTTCTCTTAAAAAATATTTGATCTTTGCTATTTTTTCTGTATCGATAAAATAAAAACTTGTAATATATTTATTCTTATTATCTGTATAATCACAAAAGTTATATTCACTTAAAAATACTTTATTCTTATATATGGTTTGTATTAGTTCAGACCAATTTATACTATGTAAGTATTTTAGTTTTTCTCTATTAGTATTTGTGTCTTCTATTATCAACACTTTATTCATTCCAAAAGAAAAATCATTAATATTTATCCTGTTTATATCATTAACCAGCACTATTATATTTCTGTATTTCTTTTCTTTCTGTATATCGTATATGACAGAGGTTACATATCTATTATCGTGTTCTTTGGATATATGATAAGCTAAATAATCAATTCCATTTATTTCTAGTACTCCTATAAATCTTCTTGCTTTTATTGTGAACATCTCCTTATCTTTCAAGCAAAAAGAAGGTGTGAACTTTACTGTGTCTGATTTATGAAAGAAAGCAGCTAAAGCACTTATATATAATAATCTTGAATAATATTTTTGATTTCTATTTACTTTATTGTATTCAAAATTAAATAGTTTAGCATATTCTATGCCTAATTCATCTAGTATAAGAGTTTGCTTAGTCCTTCTTAAATATTTCTTTTTTACTAAACCTGTAATTCTTTTTCTATAATATTTTTGTGTATTAAAGAAATACTTTGCATCATTTACATTCAAATATTGATATTTTGCTATAAATTTTATTAAAGATATTTCTTCATTACCATTTGGAAAATAATTCAAAAAAAATCACCTCCACATCAATTTTAAAATTAAACTTAAGTAGAACTTTCGTAGGATATTCGACAGCTTTCGCAGTCGACTACCTACTACCACGCGTTAAAATGGAGCATCAAAACTTTAAATTCCTTAATATTACTCACTTTACTTTTTTTTATACCTGTCGCAAAATTTCTTTTTAAAATTTTTCGAAATTCCCTACTTTTTTGTACTGTAATTTTCTAAAAATTCATTCACATTTTTGCTATCAAAAACATAAATTTCTGTGTGTGGCTCTTTCGAATATTCACCTTTTGCACAATAAAACATTTTGGTCATATTATCATCTTTGATAACATTAGATAAAATTAAAGCATCAGCTATTGGTTTTATCATTTTATTGTCAATATCCCAACCTAAAATCTTATCAAATACTTTTATATAAATAAATACTTCATTATCGAATAATCCTGCGAATTGCTTTGTTATTTCTGCAATATTCAATAAGATTCGTTTATGAGTATGTGTTTTCAAATTTTTATATGATGGCATCACTTCAGGAACATATATTTTTAATATTTCGTTCTTTAATTCAGCCTTATATTCATTATCAATAGTTTTTATTTTTTCATATTCAAATTCTACATTTTTATTATATAACTTTATCTCAGAAAGTATATTGTATCGTGCTTTTTCTAAATTTCTCAAAAAATTTTCTATTTGTAAATCTGTTAAGCTATGATTTTGCAAAACAGCATTGCTAGTTTCTTCTAAGGAAGCTAATTCTTTTCTTAATTTTTCATTTATAATCATTTAAAAAGTCCTTTCTTTAGAATATTTGAAGGGCATATAAAAAAGAAAACACTTTCTAAATTATTCTTCGCTTTCGGAGTCTTCCATAAACTCATCATAAGCTGCAAAAATGGTTTCTGTTAATTCATTTCTTACATCAGTATTTAACGGATGACATACATCTCTATAAGATCTTCTATCCTCGTTTCTTAATAGTCTTGACGGCATAGAAATAAATCTTCCTGTTTTTTCTGTCTCCAATAAAGTAATTCCTCTAATAATAAAACGATTGTCTAAAATGACATTTGCATAGGCCAATACTGGTCCTCTCTTTTTTGCTTTAAAAATTCTAATATCTGTAATTTTCATGATAAAAATCCTCCTATAAATTTATTTTGAAGGACAAATTTATAAAGGATATTATATTATTCTATTTTCCTGTTTTAGGCAATAATGTCTCATGTTTTTCTTCTGGCGTATGAACAATAGTAGTCCATTTGCTCTTTGCTTTTGATGTCATATCCATGTATACACCAACTGTTTCTGTATGATTTGTGAATGTATCTCCCTCTTTTACTGTATCTAATGATTTACAGTGCATTGTTGGAGATTCTACTTCTCTAAATCCAGTTTCTACTCTACCAAAATCATACATTGTTTCAGTAATATACTCATCTTCTCCAAGTTGTAATGTCGTAACATCTAAATTATAGTTTTCTTGTGTACTTAAATCTTCTTTGAATAAGATATAATCTTCTGATTTGTTTGTTTTATAATATACATCATAAGTTAAATCTTGATTCCAAGTACCTGTTGTCATAGTTTCTAATCTAATGTAGTCAGTAGGTATATAATCATACCATTTAAAGTCCTCTAAATATATATTAGAATTATTGGCTACATTTGTAAAAGTATAGTCGACTGCATCTCCAGGTTTGATTTCTGTTGTTCCTGTTTTATCAACGTCAACTTCTATTTCAACTGGCTCGTTTTCAATTTCTTGTTTTACTATTTCTTCATGATTTACAATTTCAAATTCGTAAGTATTTTCATTTAATAAATAATAAACGGATCCAGAATCTAATTCTTTTGCGTAATATTTTCCTTTATACAACCAGTCTGTTGTTGCCTTACCTTCTTTATCTGTAACAACTGTTTGAAGTAACTCATTTGTATTTGCATCATAAATTCCAAATGTTGCTCCTTCTAATTTTTTATTTTTGTCTTTTGCATCAACTTTTGTTATTTCTAATTTTCCTTTTATTCTTTGATTTTCAAAAGTAATATTTTTAATTTGATTTGCTTCTAATACTATTGTTTGTTCTTCAGTATTTAATACATATTCATCTCTAGTTTCTAATTCAACTAATTTTAGATTTTCAAAATCTCTTACAGCATATCTTTGAGTTACAGCTTCACCATCTTTATTAGTAACAATAGTTTCCAATAAATTTCCTTCTTTGTCATATACTCCGAATTTAACTCCTTCTAGTTTAACTTCATGATTTTCTTTATCAACTTTTATAACTCTTATTTGTCCTTTTTTAAGTTCGTTTTCAATAGTAGTTTCAGTAGTTTTTTCCCATTCTACTTTTATGTCTGTATTTTCAGCTAAGTTGTACCATCTGTTAGTTTCTTTTTCAATTAGTGCATAATCTGCAACTCTTAAATTTTCAAGATAAATTTCTCCGTTTACATCTGTTCTATAAGTACCAATAACTTTATCTTGTTCATAAGAATAAAGGTCAAATAAAACATGTCCTAATACAACCTTATTGTTATCTTTATCTACTTTGTATACTTTTAAATTACCTCTTTTTCTTTCATTTTCCACTGTTTTTACAATATTATCAGCGTATTTTAATTCAATTACTTGTTCCTCTTCGTTTAAAAGGTAATTTTCATCTGTTTGTAATTCTTTTGCAATTACTTTACCTGGTCTTAATCTTTCTATTGTAATTTCTCCGATTCTTGTCTGTTGTATAATTTCCGATTTCTTCACCATCTTCATACTTGAAATTGAATACAACACCAGAGATGTTATATTTAGTTTCTTTTAATTCTGCATCTTGTTTAATTACTTTTATTGTTGCTTTATGCGTATCAATAGTAAATTGCGCAATTCCTTGTTCATCAGCCATTGGATCAAATGTTACTGCATAATCTTGCCAATTTGAATTTGGTGCTACACCATAAAATACAGGAAATGTTTCACATTTTGCTCTTACACCTACAGTTACATTCATATTATTTTTTACCTGATTAGTAGGAATTAAAATTTTAAAGTGTTCACTACCATTAAATGTTGATTGTTCGCCATTGCTCATATTTGTTATTTTTGAACCTTCTGGAAGTCCAGCTGTAGAGGTTACTGTATATTGTCCCATATTAACAAAACTTGAAACACTCATTTCTTGATAGCAATAATCACCATCTCTTACTAATTCACCAATCCTATTAACTGCTACATTTGCTGCCTGAGGTGTTCTTGAGCCGTTTCTACCTTCATTTACTAAGTTAATTAATGCAGTTTTTATTTGTTCTCCTCTTGCGTCTTTTCCATGATATCTTGTTTGTGGATTATATCCATAAAGAATACAATATACTGCTTGTTTAGTTGCAACGAAAGCGTCTTGATCTGTACTACATCCCATTTGAGCTGCTGTTCTATATGGGAAACCTGCAGTAATAGTTCTCCATACATCTACTCTGTCTAATACTTTGGAAATATCTACATTATATGAACTTTCTTCACCTACACCATGTCTATCAGAATTTAAACAATATGCAGGATATGTTTTTCCTTGATAATTATAACCTACATAAGTAGTTATAATATCTGACCATGCATTTTGTTTTGTGTCCCAAAATTGTAAATGTCTTTCACATTCTCCTAAATCCAATATTTGTGCATTATTTATTTGCACAGCAGACACGATACCACTAAAACTATTAATTAAATAAATAAGTAATAGTAAAATATAAATTATTTTCTTTTTCATTTTAACCATGTTCTTTTACCTCCTAAAAAAGAACACTTAAAAAAGTGTTCTAAATTTTTTACAATATGAAACCTTCCGTCCATCTTAATTCATTTCCAACATAGTAATCACGCGCATAAATTCTAATTGTTCCAAAACTATTTGCTATTGCATTTTTAACTCTTGTTTGTGTATAAGTAAATCCAGTTGTTTTATTTACAATACTACTGTCTACTATAATGTTATATCCAAGTTGCTTCATATAAGTTGATGGATTAGCATTTATGATATTTCTTATCTCATTTATAATGGCAGTATTTTCTTTAAAACTTTCCTTAGTACTTTGAGATTGAGTTTGTGTCTTTTGCTGTTTTGAGGTATCTGTATTTACTTGTGGTTGAGAATTAGTTTGTTTATTCGGTGTCGCTTGTGTTGTTGGTGTTGGTTTAGATGAACTGGATTCTTGTGTTTTTTTCTCTTGTGTATTTTGCTGTGTTGTAATTGTTGGTTGTGTTTTAACAATTTGTTCTTGCGTAGTGTTAGTTTCTGACATTTCAGTTTGATTTACAGTTGGATCCTCAATTACTTCTAATTGAGAACTATTTTCTGCTTCACTTTCTGCAATGGTATTTTCTACCTCTGCTACTTTCATAGGAGCATTGTTTTCTGTTTCATTTCCTTTTGAATCGAATAGTCCTAAACTAAGTACACAAATAATTGTTACAACATAAGTTAATATTCTTATCATAAGACATCACCCTTTCTATTTTTTTGTTGTATATATAGGGTAACATCTTTTTAAATGTTTTTACAATGCTGAAGTAAAAAAAAATTAATTAGCTTCTATCGCTTGCACGCAAAGCCTTTGAGATGGTTTTCCCTTAACGCAAGTTATGAGCGTTAAAGAATTTTCATCTGTATTTTCGAGTAAAGACCAATCTGTTGCAGAAATTTTTGTTACATTTGTTACTTGATATTGTCTTGTACCTAGAAAACTTATGTATGAAATTTTATCTCCATTTTGTAGAGTATGTAATTTAGCCCAAAATTTATTTGAATTATGAGCAGCTAATGCTACATTCCCATCAAAATATGAAGAATTCTCAAAATGTCCTACACCTTTATCTAGTGTATTTAGTGTAGTTCCTTCATAGATTAAACCTTCAAAACCAATTTTTTCTATTTTGATAACACCAAGTACAGTTTCGCCATCAATTTGTAACAATAGATTATCTTTTTCATTGTCTAATCTATCTTGAACATTATCACTAGAATAAACATCACTTACATTGTTTATTTTAGCTTTGTCTATGAAGTATTTTACAATAAAAAAGGTTGCTATAATTGCTATAATAATTACTATTGTAATAATTGATATCATAATGATTTTTTTGATTCTTTTACTCAATTTTTTTCGCCTCCTTTCTTAAATTAAAAAAATAAAATAGAACTAGTTTTCTAGTTCTAAAATATCTTTTATATATTTTGAAATTTTAGAAAATGGATTAGGATTTGTAATTCTTTTTGTTACTTCTTCAATGTCGAAAGGATCAAAAACAATATCATAAATTCCTAAGGTTAGAGCTTCTTTTAATTCTTTTACATTTTCATTTTCTAAAATGAGGATAACTTGTATATTCTTACTTCTTACTTTAAACATAAACTCTTTGAAATTATATTTATTTTGTTGTACTGTAGCAATTAAGGTCGTTGCTTCTTTTTCTTCTAAAATATATTCTGGATAGTAAACAATTCTACTATCTTCAATCTTCTTATTTAATTCATTATTTAATTGTTCATTCTCTGTAAATATTAATACCAATTTTTAATACCTCCTATAATTTTTATTCGAAGTAATCTTCTGGATTTGCAAAATTACCATTTATTCTAATTTCAAAATGGGCATGAGGACCTGTTGAATATCCGTGTAGATCCAACCTTTAAAACTGCTTGTCCTTGCTCCACTACTTGATTTGTTTTTACTAATATTTCGCTACCATGGGCATACAATGTACTTATTCCATTTCCATGATCAATCATAACCATGTTTCCATAAGCATTGTTATATCCAGCTTTTATCACTGTTCCATCTGCCATAGCAACAAACTTTGCTCCGAATTGGTGCTGACACATCTGTGCCACTATGTAATTTATATGCACCGAGTTATTGGATGCACTCTCATTCCAAAATGTGATGTTATCTTAGTGTGTCCTGGTATCGGCCACGTAAACATCCCTTTTGGAACTAACCCTTTATTATCTGTGATAATTACATCAGAAGAATTCCCTTGTAGCCATGAAATATTTTCTTCTCCATCATAATATCCGATTTGCAGCTTGAAGTACTATTTGTAAATTTGTTTCTATATCTTCTTTCTTTACATGTAATTTATCTTTTAAATATTTCTTTAATCTTTCATACTGTTCACCAATTAATTCCTCATTTGTGAAAACTTTTTTTGTAGTTTTAGTATTATTTTTTTCAACAGTTCTTTCTTCATAGTTGTATTTGTAATGACCCATAATTGTATCGCTTTCTACTAATACATATCCTGTTTCTTCTTTCGTTGACTTGCTTTCTTTTCCATCTTTGTCTTTTGTTGTTGTTTCAATCTTTACTGTCATTTTTTCATATTTAAAAGTACTTTCAAAACTTTTCGCAACTTCATTTAACAAATCTTCATTTAATGGTCTTCCATTTGTCATATTGTGAAATGCCATTATAGCATATAGGTGAGACCATTGGACTTCTTTATCATTCTCTCTATTATCTATATCTAATAAATATTTTGTTAATTCATCATTTTTATAGTTATGACAAGTATTTAGATATTCTGCTTTTTCTATGCATTGTGTTCTTAACTTTGCTTGTGCTTCTGGCATAGAAGATTCATCAGTTTGAACTTCTTGTATAAATATTCCATCTATTATGCTGCAAATAGCAAAAAATAGTCCTAATATAATTACTATAAAAGGAATAAATGGTTTTAGTATTTTAAAAGCAATTTTTTTCATTTTGTTTTTAGATTTATCCATCATGCTCATTTTCATCACCTAATTTCTTTAGTTCTTTATAATTAGATAATTGATTAGTATAAGTAACATCTTGAAGTTTTTTATTGTTACTATTCTTGTTATTTCTATGAGATAATTTATCGAAATTACCTTCTGCCATCGCAGCCCCTGCATTTATATATGCTTTTGTTGCTTTAAATCCAGTGCTTGCAACTTTCCCCATAAATGCTTTATTATTTTTTGTACCATTAGATATATTTTCCCTATTATTCTCATTTGAAGATGGAAATTTTAATGTGCTATTTTTATCCTTTGATAAAACTTCTCTAATAGGATTCGTATTTCCATTATAGTCTTTTTCAGGGCTTAAATTCATACCAGGATTAACAACTGATTTAGCTCTATTTACAAAACCTTTTAAACCACCACTAGAATTATCCTCCCCAGAATTTCCAGTTTTTATATTGGAAGATGGAGATCTAAATTGTTCTTTTATGCTACCTAGACCATATCCAAGCATTGCTCCCATTCCCATAACTCTACCTGTCATCATTTCATTATCCATACCAGCAATTCGACTTGTTAGATTTTGCAAACAATTCATTAAAGCATCTGCTAGTGGAAGTATCATCATAGCCCATATTAAACTTACAGCCCATCCACCACCACTTGGCAAGAATGCAAGATAAATAAGAAATAAAAAACAATATACAAATTGCATAAAAATATTCATTATAATTTGTCCTGCCCAAATAGATGCTGCTGTGACATTTTTATTGATTATCCAAAGTCCACAAGCTACTGGTGTAAAAATGGTAAAGATAATTATAGTAAATTGTCTAACAATAAACTTTATATTCAGTTTTACGAAGAGATATATGAACATTGCTATTACTAAGGCTGTTGTTATAGCATTTCCTGTTTTTATACTGGTTAGCATACTATTTCCCAAAGATCCTTCTAATGTACCACTATTAGCAGCTGTTACTAATAAATGTACTAAACTATTATTGATAAATAGTAAAAATCTAATAAAAATTGGACCAAGTGCAATAGCTACACCACCAAAGCACAATCGCATTAAACTTTCTTTTGCTTCGTTTTTCTTCGCAGTATTCATCCCTGCACACATAATTTTATATGAAAGTATAAATACTGCAATTAAAATTAGACTTCCGGATATAATCGCAAAAACATTGTACCAATTCATTGTTTTATTCCACAGTTCTTCAGTAAATGGGGATAAAGAATCATTTTCAGAGTTGTTATTGAATATTAAAGTATCATAATCCTTAAAGCCAACATTTGCTTCTTTCCCTGTTGCAAAATCAAATACAGTTTGAGCAATTCCACCGTATACATTCTGCAATTATTTTTTCAAAAAGAGAGCCATCTTCTTTTTTCACTTGTCCTTTTAAATCTACATTATCAGCACAAAAGCAAATAGGGGATAGTAGAAAAAGTATTGTTATTATAACTACAAAACTTTTTAATATTTTTTTCAAATTATTGCCTCCCATAAAGGGCAATAGATTATTTTATGGGAAGCACTATATTTTAAGTAAATACAAATTTCTTTTCATAATCTGTAATTACAAATTTAATTGCTGTTACACTATTATTAAGACTAATTACACATTCGCCAGGACTTGCAGTAGTTAAAAAATTTCTTGTTCCTTCTGATAGATTAAAGAAATCTACAACTCCATCAACTGATCCAGGTGATTGTTTAAATAAATATCTTGTAGAACATATATTGATAATTGTTTTACCGTTCTTCACAAGATAAAAACTCATCAATAAATTGACTGCCGAATAAATAAAGGTACATTGTATTTTCTTCCACGTCTTGCCACATTTACTAAAAACTCGGCTGATTCTTGATACTTTAAAAATAGCCAAGCCTCATCACAAACAATTATCTTTCTTTTGTCTTTATTTTTAAGCACAAACTTTTGCCAAACCCAAGTAAGAATGACAAAAGAAGCATATAGTTTTGTAAATTCATCCTTTATTTCTGACATATCAAAATTGATAATTTCTGCATCTGATGTAATTTTACTTTCACAATCAAAAATGCCTAAAGAATTACCACGAAGAAAAGGAACCAATAACTCTGCTAGTTCCTTACAATTATTTCTATCTTTCAATTTCTTTTGAAAATCACTCAAAGTAGGCATTTTCTTTGGTATTCTACCAACTGCATATTTACCATTATCAAGTTTTCCACCTTTTCGTTCAAAAAGTGAATTAACATCGCTTGTAATTCCGTCTTTCAGCATATAATTGATTTACTACAACTTCTATCTCTGTTATTTCTGTCCCATTTAAAGTTCTTCCCATATAGTTTCTACATATTGTGGCAAGTAGTGCCCTTATTTCTGCAACCTTATCTAAAATGTTTAAAAATTGCTTATTTCCTTTTGTGTCTGGCTCTAATTCAAATGGATTTATTCCAGCTGATTCTCCTTGTACAATTTTTATCACTTTACCACCTAGCATTTTAGTCAAGTTTGTATATTCTCCGTTCTACATCTATAAAAAAAGCACCACAACCAGTAGTTGCGATGTTTCTTGCTGTTAAAGTTTTTAATGCTACACTTTTTCCACCTCCAGATGTACCACATATAAATACATGTGGGTTTGGTAGGGATGGTGGGCCAATAAAAGTATCTACATATACAGGAGCATTTGTAAACATATTTCTACCTATAAAAATCCCTCTATCATGTGATAAATTAGGATTTGAAATTGGAATTAAAGTTGCAACTCCACCTGCTACCATATTCCTTTCATTGTTTGAAATTGGTATTTCGCCAACTGGTAACATTGTTTTTAATCCTTCTAATTGTCTAAAAGTTAATGTTCTTATCATTGCTGTTTTTTTGTTTAATTCACTTTCTAGTATTTTTGTTTTATCATTTAATTCTTGTAAGTTTTCAGCATTTAAAGTAATAAATATAGTAGCAAAGAATAATTTATCTTGATTTGTTTGTATAAGCATTCTTAAATCTTCAAGATCTCCTATTTGCTTCTCTAATTCTGGTAAATGAAGAATATTTCCTTGCCTTGAATATGTCGCATATTCAGACTGGCTTTGTACTAATTTTTTAGTTAATTGATTGATAACATTTCCATTACTAGAAGGCTCAATTTTTACAGAAATATTGATATTTCCAATATTGAATAAATCATCTAACCAACTAACCCACGTTTGTTCAGGATATACTGTCATAACAAAAATCCTTGAATACTTATTATATCCTAAACAAAGATAATCTTTTCTTTCTTGCAGAGTATCTGGAAGTAGTAAGTCCATAATATTTGGCATATTGTTAAAAATATCAATATCATCTTGCTTTTGTTTTTTGTTTTTTCCCAACATATAAATTTTTCCCTCCTTCCTTTAAATTGCTAATGTTTAGTGCTTCATTTTTGTTTAGTTCTCTATAAATTAAATTATAAAGTTCATCTTCATCTAATATCTCGCACACAATTTTTGCTCTTAATAAATTTCCCTTAAAAGAAAGCGACTTTCTATTCAATTCTTCTACTGCATTTTCATATAGTCCATCATAAGAAATTATTGCATAGTTTTTTACAACAGAGATTGTTTTATTTTCCATTAAATTTTCTAAATATTTGATTAGATATTCTTTATATTCTTGAATATTGGTACTTTTTGTCTTGTTTTGTCGAATTAAGGATACTACTTTGCTTGTATCAATATATTCGGTTGTAGAAAAGAATTGAATTGGATAATCTATTGATAAGGCTGTTTGTATTAAGATATTTTCTATAGAATCTTGCTCACTATTTGATAGCATATTATAATCAATGTTTCCTAGTCTAATTACATTTGAATACCTATTTCCTAAACAGATAATATTATCTTTAATTTTTAATTGTAAAATATCTGCTAATTGTTTTTTACTTTTCTTTTTTCCTTTGTCTTTTTCTTTTGCTTTAGTAGCTTGATTTATATCTCGATTTATATTGCTTTTCTTACGATTTAGATAAATAACAGTACCTATAACAAAAACAACTGTTAAAACTAGAAATATACACATTATTAGCATTTTGAACACCTCTCATATACAAAATCTTTTTTGCGAAATAGATATTTTATGGCGTAAAAAAAGAACTTATCAAAGTTCTGCTCACCAATTTTCAAAAAGGCACACAACAAGAAAAACATACAAATTGGTATAACCATTATACTTTTAATTACTATTGGTAATGGTATTGCAAATATTGATAGACTTGCTCCGGCAAGCATTAAGTATATTACTTGCCTTAAACTTAAATATCCACCAAATATTTTTTCCTCCCTTTTAATGTCAAAAGGTACTTTGAAAACTCTCATAATATCGCCTCCTAACTACCTAATAAACTACCAGAATTATTAGTTGCAACATTTATAATAATTCCAGCGATAATTAAACTAGCCCCAAGAATTACACCACCACCACATATCCATGCTAAACTACCGATACTTTCTGATCTTTTCTGTGGATTATTAGCATTTGCAATCATTTTTATTGCTGCAACAACTACACTTGCAAAAATTAGTACTCCTCCGCAAAGGCATTGCAATACTTGTGATAACTCTCTTTATATTGTCCGTTGCAGTTTGTACTTCCGCTGTTCCTATTCCAGCTTCTACTGCAAAACACATATTGCATTTAATTGCAATCAGAGTAATTGCAGTCCCTATTGTAGATAATTTCTTAATTATCTGCTTGTTTCTTTTGGTTAAATTCATAACATCATCCTCCTATATGATTATTTTTGAAGGGAAATCGTAATAGGAAAACACTATACTTATGTCAGATTCTCAAAATATACAAAAATATATGGTAGAGCTAAAAAAAATATAGTCCCTATCAATAAACTTGGTATAACAATTAAGAATTTTGACTTTATCTTTTGTGATTTTATCAAACATCCTATTGCAAGTATAATTAAAGACATAATAAGCATTATTACAAGTATTACTATAATTACTTTAAAACTTACATAAAGGATGATAGATAACAGGTTCTCAAAATTGCTAATATAGTCATATAACATTTGCATTCCCCTTTCTTTTGTTATTGTTTGTATATTTATTGATAATTGCTCTTTTATAGTAATTTAATAAATCTTCAGGTGTATGTTCTAATGATATATTGTATAAAACTATTAGATCCTCTCTATCTATTTTTGATAATATAAATCCAAAATTTTCTATATATAATTCATATAAAACAAAAATAATATTTTTTAACATTTGAATCTTTTCTGCTTTCATATGTGCAAGTAAATTTTGATTATAATTAAATTCTAATCGTTCAATAATCTGATAAAATTCATTTTGAATTTTAAAACTATTATTCATTACTAAATTAAATAAATCATCTATCTTATTATTTTTTATAATATTATCTTTGATTTTTTCGTCAATACCCTCTTGATTTTTTTGATAAAAGGGGTATTGATCTTTTTGACAATAGGGTACATCTATAATGTAAATATATCTAGCAATTATTTCTTTATTTTCATTTCTTTTTATTTCTATTTTAATAAATCCTAACTTCTGTAAATGTGAAAGCCATCTACTAACTGTTTCAATACTTACATCATATAAATTTGCAAAATACCTATTTTGAGCATAACAAAATCCATTTTTGTTTGAAAGAGCTGTTATTTCACCATAAAGCAATTTTTCATTTGCTTTTAATTGCTGCGAATATCTCACAGTCGCTGGTATAATAGCATAATAGCTACTTTTGTTTTCTTCATTCATCTATACCTCCTTGTTCTTAATATTTTTATCTGCTTTTGCCCCTACTAAAATACAGGCATATAAAAAGAGGCTAAGGTTAGCCCCAACAAATAAACCTATAATAAATTGTATCATGTTTTATCATCTCCTATCGTATATAAGTTAGTGATTAGATTTCTTGCTTTTTTTATAAGTTTTCTCTAACAAAACTCTAACAAAATGTAAAAAAAATTAGAAATTTTGATTTATTGATTTTTCAATATTTTTGTGTTATAATTCTTTTAGAACATTGATATTTCAAGTGATAATTAGGTTTTAATATAGTGCATTAGAGTTTAGTAGGGAAACAGCTCAAACTCCTTCTAAGCCTGGGGTCGGGGGTTCGAACCCCTCCTGGCTCACCAAAACCTTGCTATATGAATACGTATAGCAAGGTTTTTTAGTATATAATGGTATTCAATTAATAAGAAATAGTCATTTTCTAGCATTAATGATAGAAATGACTATTTTTATTTTGTTCAAGTAAGATATTAAAAATTATATAATTATTTACCTATTCTCATTATTCTAATTTTTTTCATTATGAAATATATTATCTTTATATTTTTCACTTTTTTTCTCAATTTTTTCTAACTCTAGCTGTGATAATTCTTTTACTGAATAATAATCCCCATGATTAATACAAGAAATAATTGCTTTTAAAAAATTTATATATTTTTCATCATTTATCATATTTCAACATGTCCTTTTTATATTATTTTTATCTTTTTAGAATATATTTCTGTTTTTATTGTAACACTAATTGTTATACATGCTTTTTGTTTATGATATCATATTAAGCTTACTAATTCAAGTATTTTTAAAATTTTTAGTGTCGTTTAATTTCACTGCTAGTATAGTTTTAATGTGTTCAACATTTTAAATGCACTTGTTATACTAATAATAATACTTGGGATTGTATGGAGGTATAAAATGAATTCAGATTTTAAAGCTAATATTGATAAAAATATTGGTAAAATATTAAGAGAATTTCGTATAAAAAATAAATTAACGCAAGAACAGTTATCTGAAAAATTATCCATATCTTTGAAATATATTTCTAGAATTGAAAATGGAAATAATGGTGTTAAAACCCAAACTTTAATTAACTATATGAATATTCTAGGCATTACGCCAAATATAATTTATAAACCATTTATTTCACATCCAGAAGTAATTAAAAATATAGAAATTTCAGAAAAATTTTATTCACTTTCAAATGATAAAAAAGATTTTTTAAATGCTATAATTGATTTATTAAAAGATTTAGATACGTAAAAAAAGCCCTTTTTTAAACTTTACTTTTCGAGTATAGTTCAAATGGGGCTTTTTTCTTATTCTTCCCAAAATGCTTTATAAGTTTTATAAGCAGAATAAATATCATATTTACTGGTTACTTCATATGGAGCATGCATAGATAAAACAGGAACTCCACAATCAATAACATCTGTTCCTTTATTGGCTAAAATATATGCAATAGTACCTCCTCCACCAATATCTACTTTTCCTAACTCTGTTAATTGATATTTAATATTATTTTTTTCTAATACATTCCTAACCCAAGCTACATATTCCGCATTTGCATCTGAAGCACCTGATTTTCCTCTAGCTCCTGTATATTTTTCTAAGGCAATTCCTTTCCCTAGAAATCCAGCATTTGTCTTATCAGATACAGAACTATAGATTGGATCAAATCCAGCATCTACGTCAGAAGATAACATTTTTGAAAAACAAAATACCTTATCTAGTAGATTTGGTTTATTAATTCCTAATTTATTTAATATTTCAGAAATAAAGAAATCAAACATATGTGATTCCATTCCAGTATTTCCCATACTGCCTATTTCTTCTTTATCAGATAAAATACAAATAGCTGTATTTTTTACTTGTTTTAATTCCATCATAGCAGCAAGTGATGTGTAAGCACAAACTTTATCATCTTGTCCATAAGCTACCACCATGCTTTCATCAAATCCTAAACTTCTTGCTCGGAAAGCTGGTACTAATTCTAATTCAGAACTAGCTAAATCCATTTCTATAATACCGTATTTTTGATATAATATATTTAAAATATTTAGCTTTACTTTTTCTCTCACTTTTTCATCTGTATAAGGTATACTACCTATTAATAAATTTAAATCTTCACCATTGATTCCTTCTTTTAGTTTCTTCTCCATTTGTTCTTGAGCTAGATGTGGTAATAAATCTGTAATGGTAAAAACTGGATCATTTTCATTTTCTCCAACATTAACTTCTATCTTTTCACCATTTGTTTTTACTATTACTCCATGAAGACTTAATGGAATTGTTGTCCATTGATATTTTTTAATTCCTCCATAATAATGTGTTTTGAAATAAGCAAATCCACTATCTTCGTATAATGGATTTGGTTTTAAATCCAATCTTGGGGAATCTACATGAGAACCAATAATATGCATTCCATTTTCAATTGTATCTTCTCCTATAATAGCTAAATACATACTTTTATCCCTATTTACAAAATATATTCTATCTCCTGGCTTCAACGTTTCAAATTCAATGATATCTTTGTATCCATTTTCATTTGCTAATTTTCTAGCTTGTTTAATAAATTCTCTTTCGGTCTTTGCATTATTTAAAAAATCCATGTAATTTTTAGATAGTTCAAAAATTTCTTTCTTCTCTGATTGATTTACACTTTCCCATCCGTTTTCTTTTTTATTAAAAAGTTTCTCTTGTAATTCTTCTCCCATTTTTATCCTCCTTACTTTTTATTTTTTTCATTCTATCATATCCTTATTTATTTTTCCAGTTTTTTTATAATTTATTCCTAAAAATTGGTTATACTAATTTTAGGAGGTTATATTATGAATTCTTTATGGTTAGATGATACTAAAAAAATAGAAAAACAAAATCCTTTATCTAATGATATAAAAACAGATGTCTGTATTATTGGTGCAGGAATTTTTGGACTTACTTGTGCTTATTATTTAAGTAATTTAGGCTTTCAAGTTACTGTTTTAGAAAAAAATAATATTGGTGAAAAAACTACTGGGCATACAACAGCTAAAATCACTAGTCAACATGGCTTATTTTATAGTTATTTAATAAATTCTTACGGAAAAAAATTCGCATCAAATTATTTAGAAGCGAACGAAAATGCTATTCAAAATATAAAAGAAATTATTGATACTGAAAAAATTAAATGTGATTTTGAATATCAAAACAATTATGTTTATACTACAAAAAAGTCTGAATTAAGAGCAATTAAAAAAGAAATCTCTAGTGTGGAATCTCTTGGTTTTCCTTGTGAATTTGTTACTAAAACAGGGCTTCCTTTTGAAATTGAAGGAGCTATTTGTTTTAAACATCAAGCACAATTTCACCCTTTAAAATATTTAACCGGTTTATGTAATAGTATTATTTCTCATTCTGGTAAAATTTATACTCATACAACTGTAACTAATTTGGAAAAGAACATTAACTCTTCTTATAATATTTTTGCTAATAATTGCTCTGTTACAGCAAAATTTGTAATTGTTGCTTGTCATTATCCATTTATTAATTTTCCTGGTTTTTATTTTACTAAAATGTATCAGTCTACTTCTTATATAATTGCTATGGATCCTAAAAAAAGTCTTTTTGATGGAATGTATATTAATTTTACCAATCCTATTTTTTCTTATAGAAAAGTTAAAATTAATGGAAAGGAATTATTATTAGTAGGTGGCGGTGATCATAAAACAGGAATTCCTTCTTCTTATCAAGATACTTACGGACTTTTAGAACAAGAAGCTAAAAAATTTTATCCAGAAGGAGAAGTATTATATAGGTGGAATACAGAAGATTGTATCTCTTTAGATAAAATTCCTTATATTGGAAATTATTCTATTGCTATGCCAAATGTTTTTGTTGGTACTGGGTTTAAAAAGTGGGGAATGACTTCTTCTAATGTAGCTGCTAATATCATTGTAGATAAAATTTGTGGAAAAGAAAATAAATATGAATATATCTTTCGTGCCTCACGTTTAAAACCAATTAAAAATAGAGATGAATTAAAAAATATTTTTCTTCAATCTAGCAATTCTCTACTTTTTGATAAATTAAAACGTGCCAACTTGGCTTTTGAAAAAATTCAAAATAATTCTGGTGGCATTATTGAGGTAAATAACCAAAAGGTTGGCATTTACAAATCTCTAAATGGTAAAATTTATGCTGTTAAACCAATTTGTACTCATTTAGGTTGTTTGCTTTCTTGGAATGATATTGACAAAACCTGGGATTGTCCTTGTCACGGCTCCCGTTTTGACTTTACAGGAAAAAATTTATATAATCCTGCTTTTAAAAATTTAGAAACTTATGATATTAATTAATTTTATAAAATGATATCAATTTTAAATTTTTTTACTGTTTTTATTGACTTGTAGCTTTTTTTTTGCTACAATTTCATTAATAAATCATATATTTATATGATATATTTATTTTTTGTTTATTGAACTAGATTTCTCCTTAACCAAGTAATCTAGTTCTATTTTTATGTATTTATCTATAGTTATCTTATTATTTTCTTCTGTTACTATTGTATAATAAATAAAAATTGAAAAATTTAAAATAAATTGACGAATTCAGTAGCTTGTGATATTATTTAGTAAAATAAAAGAGGAGGAATGCTTATGTTGAATTCAAGATCTGCTTACAGTAGTGCTGCATTAGATAGTGCAGTTGGAAGTTCTATTTGGCTAATTGTTTCTTTAATATTAGCTGTTGTAGGAGGTATTTTAGTATATTTCTTATTCTTAAGTAAGAAAAACGAAGGAAAATTTACAGGTTTTTTAGGTTGGTTATATGATTTTCTATCTTTCAAAAAAATGTTTTTAGAAACTTTATTAAAGGTCACTTATTTAATATTTGCTATTTATATCACATTATCTTCTTTTACTGTGATAGGAACTAACTTCTTAGGATTTTTAATTACATTATTAATAGGAAATCTTGTTATAAGAATTATTTATGAATTTTCATTAATTCTATTAGTAATTTGTAGAAATACTTCTGATATTGCTAGGAATACTTCGAAAAAAAATGAAGAATAAAATCTAAAATATGAAAAGATCTCAAACAGCTATAAAGCCATTTGAGATCTTAATAAAGAGAATTTACTCTTTATAGTGTTCGTAATATTTCGAGTACTCCTTTCTGATTGCTTCTACCGTATCCCAATATTGAGATACGGTTTTTACAGTTATAGCATATTTTTCAGCTACTTCATCTGGAATTTCAATTGTTCTATCAAATCCATTAAATGTTTTTGTTTGAGAAAAAACAATATCCTTTACTACATATTTCCACTCAACAATCCATGGTGTATAATCCATAAACTCTGGTTGATAGATGAAAGTGCATGAAAAGAAACAATCTAATAAGTTAACCATTTCCAACTTTAACTCTGTTAAATCAATATCAGAAGGTTTCTCTAATAGACTTGACTTTTTATTCCATGTTAGTGATAAGTCTAAAAAAATTTTTAAATCTAGATTTTTAGGCACAATCAAATACTTATCATTAATTAATTTTAGACTGATACCCTCATTCTTTGCGGATACACATGTTATCTGTACGCTTTCCTTATCCACTGTCCCAACATATTGAAATTTCATACATGGTTGGTTATTTTCGCTCCATACAAGAATATAATACAGTTCGTTATCAGCAGTTATAAAAATGGATGGATCTTCCCAAAATTGTATTACTTCTACATTTTTACCAAGTTCTTCATTGATTGATATTTTCTTTTGAAGTATACCTTTTTGGTACCAATAAAAGTTTCCTGACTCATAACCTACAGTATATTTACCTATTACAAAAGTATGAATAGAATGAAAATTTAACGGCAAATTAATATCATATGTTAAAATTTCGCGTTTTCCATTTTGCTCTCTTATAAAAAAGTTGTCTTTGTATCCATATAATACAATCATACCATTGCTTTTGTAAATAGAAAAGTTTGTCAATCCTTCATTTACATAGTTCAAATATCCACGTTCTGCATCCAACGTAATAGCACTCCAGTTATTGTCATCATACCGTAGAAATAATGATATACCTTTCAAAAAATAACATATATATCTAATGTCATTCTCTTCAGCATACTTCATATCATTTATTATTACTTCCGGCAATTCACTGGACCATGCAATGTTGTTATCTTGTGGTTCATATTGGAACTCTTCTTCTGATAATTCTTTAAACATAATATCTTTTACAATTTCCTTATTATAAAAATTTTTTACTATAATAGTTAAAAATCCCAACACAATAAGGATTAACAGTAATTTTATGATATTTTTTTGTTTTTTTATCTTTTTCCGCATATAATTGATTTGGTTTTTGTAAATATTGGTTTGATTTTTCATTTTTTGTCTCCTTAACTTTTTAAAATGTTGCTAGTTTTACTGGTTCCTCTTAATAATTACTTACTACTCTCCTTTCTATAGAAATTTTTCTACATCAAAAATTATAAATTTGCATATTTATTATTATATCACATTTTTCTTAAATTTTCAATATAAACTGGTTTTATCTATGAGTTTTTTATTTTGGGGATTTCCCAAGATTTCAATATTTTTAGACATCTATACATAATTTTATTAGAATTTA